>NZ_QVGY01000001.1:0-154940 GCF_003604105.1 Faecalibacterium sp. AF10-46
TTGCGGTTGCCATACTCCGCTTCTTCCTCCAATTCCAGACCATGCCGTTTTGCAATCTCGAACAGCATCTTCCGGCAGGCGGCATCAAAGGTGATTTTGCGGTTGTTGCGGCGGCTGAGGGGTTTGTCCGGGTCGGGCAGGTTGAAGCCCAACACTTCCAATGCCTTTTCCTGCTGGGGAGCCACCTCACCGTACTTGTTCTCGCAGTCGAACACATGACGCTCATGGATATGGGGTGTGCTCTCATCCAGATGCAGTGCCCAGTCCAGCACATGAACGTGGTCGCCATACTTGGCCTTGAACTCCTCGATGAACTCTGTGACGACGCTCAGCAAGTCCTCTGCCGAAGCGTGTTCATCCAGCGTTCCAAGTTGGTAGATGGTCTCCTCCGGGCAGGTCTTGCGGCTGGACAGCAGGTCGGGAATGGAGCGGTTGCGCTCTGTGTGCCGAATCTTGGCGTTGCGCTCGTTCTGACCTTCGATAAAGGTCGTGTACCGGCTCTCGTAGAACTGCCGTTCCACATCTGAGAAGGTCGCCCCCAGATCGTCCGGGTCTTGTGGGTCGAGAGCCGAACGGAAACCGTGAAAGCAGTCCCAGTAGATGTTGCCCTTGGCTCGTTCCGGGTCGATGTGCTCACTGTTGGCAAGGTTGAAACTGCGGTCATTGTGCCTGGGGTTATAGGTGCCGTGGGTTCCGGCTCGTCCGTTGTGTCGTGTCAGTTTCAGATAGACATCCCTCCGTTTCATCAGTTTGGCGTGGGAGAACGCAGCAGCGGAGCTGCTGGATCTGCCGCCATTTTGCGCCAGATAATACCCAGTAGGATATGACGCACAGCATCATATCACTGGGGCAAAGAGCTGCGCTCTCTGCACTCTTGCTCCGGGCAAGCTGCCCTGAAGGACAGCTCGTCCGGTTTTTCAAAGGGTCATTTTGACCCTCTGATTTTGGCAAACTGTCAATCTGACACTTTGCCAACACCCCCTATAAAGGAGAACTTGGGCGTTTTGCTGCGTACGTGCGTACGCAGCAGGCGGTTTTCTCTGTACGCACGTACGCAGCGAAAGACCGAAAACGCACCATATAGAGCAGGTCGGACAGGAACCGCAGCCAATGGGAGGGCTGCGGAGCTTTCGGGTCATACCTGACCGGGAGTCGGTTGCGGACGATCTCCGGCTTGCCCTCCTGAAAGGTGCCATCCAGATACAGGGTTCCGTTTGCCAGTGCGATGCGGTCGGTGACGGGCGGAAAGTCCTCCACCTGTGCCGCCAGTTTCAGCACGTCCACGACATTGCTGACCCGTTTGGCGATATTTGCGCCGATATGGTCTCGCAGCATATCGAAAATTTCACAGCGCAGGTTCATGGTGTCTGTGACCCTGCCGTCCGGGGTGAAAAATGCGCCATTCACATAGAGGAGCTGGTGGGTGCTGAGAAAATCGTCACAAAACAGGGATTCGTTGAAGAAGCCTTTCTTGATCCATGCAGGGGTAAAGTTGTTTCCCATAGGCACACATCCTTTCTTCGGTGCTGCGGCTTATCCATGTGGTCAATTTGGCCACATGGATTTTCTCTGCTGCAACAGGTGGATAAACGTCCTTTGGGTTACGGCAAATCAATGTGGACAATTTGTCTACATTGATTTCTCCTGCCGCAACGAGTAGATAAACGTCCGTTTCACCTCATGTGCTCATTTTGACCACATGAGGTGAATTGCCGTTCTCTCTGCATGGCTTTCCTGCCCCCCTCCGGCGGCGTTTTCCGGCTCTCCTTCTCAGGGTCATCGCCGGGTATCCCATACAGACGGTCATGCGGTTTTCAAGGTCCAACGGGCAAAACGGCAACAAAAAAGCCGTCACAGAACAGACCAGCCCTGCCTTCGCTTTTTCTAGAAGGTCATGCTAGTCGGTTATGTGACGGCTGAAAGCCAAGATGTTCAGCCCCGCAGGGTCTGAACGAATATGTAAAAATATGTTATATTCAATTGTTGGGATAGATTACCACAAAAATCGAGCCGTGTCAACAAAAAGTTTTGAAAGCGCGTTGTTTTCGGCAGCTTGCAAGAAAAAGCAAGGGAAACTTTGGCAAAAAGAGAGAGGGCTGGGCGGTGCCAGCCCTCTTGACAAGGCAATGAGGCACATCAATATGGGCTTGCAAAATTTATTAAGGGAATGCGGTGATAGTAGGACTTATACAAATTAAAACACCGTTCGGTTCTGGTGAAGGAGAACCAGAACCGAACGGTGCAAATGGAAGAAGGAGAAAAGCGTAGAAAATCAGACGATGCAATCTGGGAGCAACGCATGGAGCTGTGTCAGCAGTTCTTCGCAAGAATCGGAATAAATCACAAGGGTAAGCGGATTGCTCAGGTCGAGACTGTAAATGCCAAGCAGGGATTTGGCATCAATGGTATATCGCCCGGAGACTAAGTCCATCTCATAGGGATATTTGGACAGCAAATCTACAAATTCCTTGACCTGATCGACCTGCCGCATTCTGATCTGTAATTTTGTCATAGGGTATCCTTTCTTTTACAGCAGTGGGATAGAGGCAATGCAGTTCTGAATTTCCACCATGGAGGGCATTGCAGGGATTGCGCCGCCCTTTGTCGTGGTCAGACTGCCCGCTGCATTGCCGAAGCGGACGATTTCTTCAAGCTCAAATGCAGGGAGGGTACGCAAATCCTCAGCATCTTTTCCTCGCAGCTGGTAGTGAATTGCGCCCATGAAAGCGTCGCCTGCACCAGTCGTGTCCACGGTAGGCACATCATAGGTGGGAAGATGCCCTGCTCCCACAGCGTTCCGGTAATAAGCACCCTTTGCACCCAGCGATACCAGCACAAGAGATGGCCCCATTTCGAGCAGGGCTTGTGAGCCGCGGGCAAGGTCGCTTTCGTTTGTGATAAGCTGCATTTCTTCCTCGGAAACTTTCAGAAGATCCGCCAGCTTGACACCTTCCTGCATCTGGACAACGGCATCTGCCGGGTGCTCCCACAGAAGCGGACGGTAATTGGGGTCAAAGCTGACCAGCTTGCCCTGCTGCCGTGCATACCGCGCAGCTTCCAACGTGGCGGTGCGGCTCGGGTCGGCGGTCAGAGAGACAGAGCCGAAATGGAAGATGGCAGCATCGTCGATCAGATTCCTGTTGACTTCTGCCGAAGTCAGCATCACATCGGCACCGGGGTTCCGGTAAAAGGTAAAGGAGCGGTCTCCCTTGCTGTCAAGCTGTACGAAGGCAAGGGTCGTGGGAATCTTTTCGTCAATCACCAGACCGGACACATCAATGCTGCTTTCCACAAGGGTCTGGCGAAGAAAATCGCCAAATCCGTCTTTGCCGACTTTTCCGATGAATGCTGTTTTGCCGCCCAGACGGGCATTCATGGCAAGGACATTGGCGGGTGCACCGCCGGGATTCCGGGCAAACAATTCGATGCCCTGTGCATTGGTTCCGTTCGGGGTAAAGTCGATCAGGCTTTCTCCCAAAGCTACAACATCAAACATGGTATCACCTCAACCTGTTTTTTTAGCGTTCAGTTCGGACATGATCTGGTTATACGAACGCTTACTGATTCGGTAGAAGAACAGGACAATCGCTGTTATCAGCCACAGCACACCGGGAAGCAGCGAGAATGCATAGTGCATCGCATTCTGCACGGCAGCATTCTGCACCTGATTGGGGGCAAAACTCAATGTACTCAGCACACCAGCCAGCGCAGAGGTGCCAATCGCCATGCCCAGCTTGTTCCCCAGTGAAACGAATGCGTACTGGAAACCATCGTTGCGGACACCGGTTTTCCACTCGCCATACTCCACGCAGTCGGGAACGATGGCGTAGATGGCGGTATTGAATCCGCAGAAGAAGAACTGGGACAGTGCAGCGAATGTATAGAACGGAATGGGAGAAGAAACTGCACTGAAGAAATAGAGCGCAATCAGGGAAACACCGGTTCCGGCAGCGAAAAGGGAAGCGGTGTGCCCTTTGTTGCCCAGCTTTTCAAACACGAAGGGGAATGCCGCAGCACCCAGAATGGAGGGAACGATCAGGATCATCGAGTAGATGGTAAACAGATTCTCGTTGCCTTCCACATATTTGAAGTAATAGAGCAGGTCGGCATTGCGGCCATACAGCGTCACACCGAACAGGAACTGACCCGCCAGTGCAATCAGGTAGGGCTTGTTCTGAAGCGCTGCATCCAACTGCTTTTTCAGTGAGACTTTTTTTCGCTCCGGGGGCTGGACGACCTCTTTGGTTTTGGCAAAACAGAACCAGTGACAGAGGGTGAAGATACCGCCGTAAAGGACGGTCACCAGAAGATATCCCCGTGCTGCATTATCACCGCCAAAAGCAGAGATCAAAGGCAGGGTGATGATGTTGATGATATTGATGGCGATCATGGCACAGACGGAGCGAGAGGTGTTGATTTTCGCACGCTCCTCGATGTTCTGGGTCAGGGTGCCGCAGAGCGTACCATAAGGGATGTTCACGCAGGTATAGCCCAGAACCAGTACACAGTAAGTAATGTACATATACAGGCTCTTGGCACTGTCTGACCATGCGGGGTGCGCCCAGAACGTCAGCACGAGCACCACAGCAGTTGCCGGTGCGCCGAACAGCAGCCATGGACGGTAGCGTCCCCAGCGGGAACGGGTGCGGTCGCTCAGCGAACCGATCACGGGGTCATTGATGGCATCCCAGAAGCGGGAGACCAGCATCAGGAGGGACACTGCCGCCATGCTGATGCCGCAGACATCGGTGTAAAAAATCATCAAGAAGTTGCCAACGAACATCCAGCTGAAGTTGCAGCCCACATCGCCCATGCCGTAAGCGATTTTACTGATCAGAGGGACTTTGATGTTCGTATCCTGCTGGTTCGGCTCTGCTGTGTAACTCATACGGCGCGCTCCTTTCTCCTCTTGACGCGATGCTTATAATTTCTGGCAGAACTCTATTCTCTCTTTATTCGGGCCTTCGACCATGAAAAAGCGCACACCGTTTTCCCAGAACGGCAGTGACTGGATGCTGGAATGCAGCAGGTGCATCCCTGCCTCTTTTGCTGCAGCAAAGGCGGCTTCGATATCGGTCGTTGCCAGAGCTACATGGTCGATTGCTCCGGCCTTTTCCGCCGCACGATGGTTTTCATAGGTTTCGATCATCAGATCGCCAAGCTGAAGAAACGCAACGCGCTCCCCGGCGGCTTTGTTTACCGTTTCCAGCGCAGAAACAAACCCCAGCTTCTTGTAAAATGCAATGGTCTTGTCGAGATCATTTGTCGGGATGCCAATGTGCGCCACACCGGTCAGAACCTGCGGAAAACTCATACCTTCGTTGCCTCCGCAATCTTCACCACTGCTTTGACGATGTTGGCCTTGTCCGAAATGCTCTTGTCCATGGCATTCTGGATGTCGTCAAAGTCAAAGATGTTGGTCACAATGCCCTTCAGGTTGATTTTGCCGGAAGCAACGGCATCGATCGCCATGGGGTAAATGTGGCGATAACGGAACACGGTCTTGAAGGTCAGTTCCTTGTCCAGTGCAAGGCTCATAGGCAGGGTCATCTCGCCGGATTTGGAGTAACCAACCAGAACGATGTTTGCACCCTTCTGCGCCATCTCAATGGCCTGGCGGGTAGTGATTTCTGTACCAGCAGTCTCGATAACGAGGTCGCAGCCCAGACCATCGGTCAGGTCGAGAATCGTTTGGACGGCATCCTTTTCGCGGCTGTTGATCACACCGTCTGCACCCAGTTCAAGAGCCTTATCCAGACGCTTCTGCATGATATCCACAACGTAAACACGGGAAACACCCTCGGCTTTCAGCGCCATCATGGAGACCAGACCAATGCAGCCTGCACCCATGACCACCGCAGTCTGACCGGCATGAGCACCGCCCTGATTGGCTGCGTGGAAACCAACAGCCAGAGGCTCGATCAGCGCACCTTCCATGGTGCTTACGTTGTCCGGCAGCTTGAAGCAGAGGTTTGCTTCATGGGCCACATACTCCTGAAAAACACCGTCTACCGGCGGAGTAGCGAAGAACACGACATCCGGGCAGAGGTTGTATTTGCCCTCACGGCAGAACTTGCAGTGACCGCAGGTCTTGCCCGGCTCCAGCGCAACGCGGTCGCCGACTTTCAGATGCTTGACAGCACTGCCAACTTCCACGACTGTGCCGCCCGGCTCGTGGCCCAGCACGAACGGCGGCTTGACTACATAATTGCCGATCGCACCCGTTTCATAGTAGTGCATATCGCTGCCGCAGATGCCAACGTATTCCAGCTTGACCAGAACTTCGTCCTCTTTGGGTGTGGGGATCGGGCGGGTGGTGTAGCCCATCTTGCCGATGCCGTTCATGACTGCAACTTTCATTGTGCCTTTCATAAGATGACCTCCGTTTTTGTTTGTTTATTAACTTTTATAAAGTGTTTATGAATGTGACTACAAATTAGCACACCGCACAACCAAAGTCAAGCCCTTTTTCGCGGATTCGGAGAACTGCACAAGGAAAAAGCGGCGGAATTGTGCAAAAAATCGAGGACGGCAGGTGCCGTCCTCGATGGGAAGGTTTATAGGTTCTGAATGAAGGCTTCGATATGGAGCAGAGCGGCTCCCAGCGCAGAGGCTTCCAGCTTATAGCGGCTGAACTTCAGGTAGGAACTGTCCGGCTCAAACGTATTACGCTCGACCAGCATTTCCCGGAGCGGTTCGCCAAACTCTGCCAGAAATCCGCCAACGTAGCCGCCAACAATTACATCACAGTCGAAGGTCATGCGCAGATTATTGACTGCTACAGCAAGGTAAGAAAGGTATTCATTCCATGCCGTTTGCAAAGCTGCATCGCCAGAGCGCAACCCATCAAAGAATAGTGCAAGATTTCCGTCAGTCAGTCGGGAGAGGACTTTTGCAGAGCAATAGGCATCCAGACAGCCCTTTTTTCCGCAGTAGCAGGGGCGGCCATCGGGAACGAGCGTGTTGTGCCCGAACTCTCCGGCACGAAGATGGTCGCCGCCATAGAGCGCTCCACCGGTCAGAATCGCACCACCGACACTGTTGCTCAGAGAAAGGTAGACAAGGCTGCGGGGAGATTCGAGGTCGCGCACTTCAGCAAGTCCGGCAGCGTTCGCGTCATTGATGAACCGGCAGGAGAACGGGATGTAACGGCTGAATTCTTCGGTAGGAACATTCCGCAGACCCAAGGCATGAGAGTAAACCAATGTCTGCCCCTCTTTGTCCAGAATACCGGGCAGCGAAATGCCGACACCCAGAATTTTTTCCACCGGGTAGCCCTCTTTTTCGATCAGCCCCTGCACGATTCCGGCAAGCATTTCCGCATAGGTGTCCGACCGCTCATAAAGACGCTTTTTACGCTCATAGTGGAGAAGGTTACCGGACAGATCGACCAGAACTGCTCCGACATGATTCTGGGTGATCTCCAGTCCGACCGCAAGTCTGGCATTCCGCACGGGAGCAAATGCTCTCGCCTTGCGCCCGCCGGTAGATTCAAAGGTGCCGACCTCCTGCACCAGTCCCATCGCCATCAGTTC
Source organism: Faecalibacterium sp. AF10-46 (assembly GCF_003604105.1). Classification (NCBI taxonomy): domain Bacteria; kingdom Bacillati; phylum Bacillota; class Clostridia; order Eubacteriales; family Oscillospiraceae; genus Faecalibacterium; species Faecalibacterium sp. AF10-46. The sequence continues at coordinate 7,536 of NZ_QVGY01000001.1, forward strand.
TTTGACATTCTGCAATACGGTCGGCCAGCTGTTGTTGACTTTTGCCGCAAGCTCCGGCTGCGAGATTCGGTCGCAGGAAAAAATGCTGCGAATCGTTCGGATGCGGTTGATTTTTTTAACATCACGGTTATTTGCGCCGCTGCCGGTCATGGGCTCACTCACCTCCAAGAGCAGATTCAACATTTGAAAGAAGATTTATAAAGCTCTTTCTTATTATAGAGAATCTGGAGAGATTCTGCAAGGGAAACATTTACAAAAAAGCGTTAGCCGAAAAGAGCGAGTTGCTTATGGATAAGAAGCGATGCTACCAGCTTATGGCAAACCATAGGTCGGTGGGCACTGTGTTCTTTATAGGGACTTAATCTTCCAGCCTGCCGTGGTCGCATCCCAGCGAGAGATAGTGCTCCATCTCTCCTCCCAGCACAAGCTGTGCATACTCCAAAGGCTTATGGTAGAGCAGCCAGTCAAGTTCTGCCCGCTGTGCCGGGGTGTTGCCGTACTTGTCCTCGATGGCGACGCAGTCGATGGCAACGGCAGAGCCATCAGCGAACCGGGCTTCCACCCGGTTGGTGTCCATGTTGTAGCGGCAGGAAAGCAGTTTGTTCATGGGAAAACTCCTTTTATATAAGGTGGTGTCAGTTCGATTGTCCGTATCCCTGCCAAGAATCAAATTGTTGATGTACATTTGATGTGTGGTATAAATTGGTGATATAGAGTGTGCCTTTCGCCGGATGAAACAGACCTGTTTTCACCCCATTGCATAAAAATCCGATACCTGTTTTAAGGTGCTGATTTTGGCTCTGCACATTTTTGCACACTTTTTGCACACCGGAACGGCTGGATAACGGATGCAAGACGGAACATCATGTGCAGATAATGCAAAGGATGCAAAACATAAAATTTCGATGAAACGACAAAAATAACGGAACTGCGTGATTCTGGAAATTGATGAATGTTGCACATCGGTTTCTCTTAATCAGTGGGCCCAGGGTTCGAGTCCCTGGAGGCGCACCACAACAACAAAATCCGAACTTTTTTCCGATAGGAGAAGGGTTCGGATTTTTTGTGTTCTTCGGAAAACAGAACGAATCCCTTGCTTCCATCGAAAAGCGTCCCAGACTTTATCATAAGAAAGCACGACAGACCACTGCAAGAGTGCCGTAAGGTAGAAAGGACACGAGTATGAAGTACGATGAAAGAACCTGCAAATTCAACATGGACACCGGCTGCGTGGAGCTGCTGCTCCGGGATGGGAGAATGATCTCCATTGACTGCACTGGGGTCGAGGATGGATTGGACGTGACCATGGCGCAGAGAACGGAACTGGACTACCTCATTTTCAACAAATGTTTCCAAATTGTTAAGACGCAAAAAATAAGTAGCGGGGCTCTGCTCATGTAATGGGGCCACCGTTTGCTCCGAACGAAGTTCCTGCCCCTGTTTGTGCAGCGGCGTTGACTGGAAAGCCGGTATCACGTTCGGGCGGCTCATGAAATTTTCAAGGTGCAATCTTCCCCGGAAAAGAAAAATACCGCCCAAGCAGCGCAGCGATGATTTTGTCGGGTGAATCGGCGACAAAATGAATCGGGTGTGTTGTGGGGCGGTTGATCTTTCAGGGATAATCCACGGAGAGGCCGTGTTCAAAATGAACACGACCGCATCTTGTGGAGAGATTCAGGTTACTCCACAAAATCAGTGGAATTTACAAGAAAAATACCACGGTATGTAGAATGCGTCAAGAGGATTTTGAAAAATTCGTTATGCAAAATCGAAAAAAGTACGACGCATTCAATCTTTCTGCTACCTTTATAGGCTGCGTTTGCGAATTTCCGCAAGTGAGCATGACCAAAATGATTCTCCGTATCAAGCTGCCACTAACAATGTTAAAAGTCATTGCCAACGCCCTGCAAAAGCGGGTGGGCAGCAATTACCGCTTTGTGCTCAGCTTCAACTCAGCGCTCATCCTTCTGGGCGCACTGGGCATCCTGCCCCCGGCTACCAGCGCCATGCTGCATAACCTTTCCACCCTTGGCATCAGCCTGCGCAGCATGACAGATCTGTTGGAGCAGAAGCCTTCCCTGTAAAAATGACAAATCGTCCCAGCCAAAAGGAGGCTGCTGCACAAATGTTGTGCGGCGGCCTCCTTTTTGGTTCAGATAAACCGGCAGAAACCCAGCCAGCAGCCCAGCAGGAAGAAGAGCAGCGCCTTACCCAGCACCGGCAGCCACAGGTGCTTGCACAAGGCTATATCCCACCGGTGGATGTTCTGTTTAGGGCAGGTGCCCACGCAGGCTTCACAGGCGATGCATTCCCCGCTGCGCAGGCTGCTTTCCTCCAGCTTCAGGCACACCGGGCACTGCTGCTTGCAGGCATTGCACCCCGGGATGCAGCCATCGCTCTGCCGGTGCAGCCGCGCAAAGGGCAGCACCGGCAGCAGGGCGAACACCGCTCCCATAGGGCAGAGGAACTGACAAAAGAACCGAGGCTGCACTGCCATGCCCAGCAAAATGAGCACAAACAGCGCAATGCCCACGCCGAAACCCTCCGGCGGCAGACGCAGAGCTGTCAGGCGGGAAAACACCTCCCACGGGCTTGCGCCGGTCAGCAGCTTTTCCTGCCGGGTCACATACAGCGCCACCAGCCCCGCTAGCAGCAGATATTTGACCTTCTGCCCCCAAAGCACCGCCCGCTCCGGCAGACGGAGTGGCTTTTTGCGGTGGAACAGCTTTTTCTGGATAAGCCCGGACAGTGCCCAGACGGCATCACCCAAGCTGCCAAAGGCGCAGGCGTATCCGCAGAAAAAACGGTCGAACAGCAAAGTGAAGCCGCACAGCCCCAGCAGAGAAAGCGTGAAGCTGTCCGCTGTGAGCACCTCGCCCGCACCGATGTGCAGAAAGATCTGCTTTACCCCGGAAAACCCGGCCACGAACGCGCCCGGCATGGACACAAAGAAGAACAACTGCACCCCGGTGCGCAGCCATATACGGCGCTTTTTGTCCCGCTGACGCTGCTGCGCCACTGTCAAAGGCTTTGCCTGTGTTTTTTCCATCATCCTGCCGCCTTTCCCAGTGCGTCCTCGACTGCACCGATGAGACCTTCTGCCGTGAGGGTAGCGCCGGAAACGGTATCCACCCCGGCAGACTGTACTGACAGCATCTCGTCCAGCAAAGGCAGCGCCTGCTTATAGTAGGGCTTATCCTCGCCGGAGGCATCCAGCACCGCAATATCGGTCATTTTTCCGTTCTGAATGGTCACCGACACCCGGATGACATCGCCAAAACCAAAGGCGCTGCCCTCATAGGTGCCGTCCCGGTAGCCGCTTTGAGTCTGCTCTGCCTGCGCTGCGCTCTGCGCCTGCAAAACGGAAGCGTTGTAGGCTTCCACCTCAGCGATCTCCTGCTTGCGTTGGCTCACCGCTGCTGCCTGGACCAGCGCCACCTGCTGGTATTGCCATAGTACCTCCAGAATCAGCAGCAGGTTCACCGCCCGGAGAAGAAAATTCTTGTATTTCACTCCACTGCTCCTTCCGTTTCAGGTTCGGCTTCGGTCTCTTCCGGCGGCAGTACCGCTTCGGGTGCCAGCAGCACTTCCTCAGAAGATGCCGGTTCCGGTTCAGAGGATGCCGGTGCATCTGCCGGGAAAAGCTGCTGCCATATCTCTTTGAGCCATGCGGGAACGACGCTCTTTTCTTCCGGCTGCACCACCTCCACGGTGGGCGCAGCGACCGGCGTTTCCTCGGATCCTTCTGCTTCAGATGGTGCCGCGGCTTCTGCCGCTTCTTCCGATGCTGCCTGCTCCGGTTCGGCTTCCTCTGCCGGGGCAACCGCCGCCTTTGCCAGTGCCAGCTTGACCGCGTTCAGGATGCCGGTGGAGGAGTAGGTCGCGCCGGAAACGGCATCCACGTTGGGACTCTGCCCTTCCAGAATGGCGGGGATGACTTGTTTTGCCTGAGAGAGATATTCCTCCTCGTCCTCGGCGCTCAGAAGGGTGATATCGGTGATCTTATCCTCTGCCACCGTGACCTGCACCGTGATCTCGCCCTCAAAACCCATAGCTTCGGCAGTGTAGATGCCGTCAAGGTAGGTAGAGGGCGCGGTAAATTCCTCCACCACCAGCGGTGCGGCGGGCTTTGGCTGCGGCGGCAGGGGGTTGTTGACTACCTCGCCGGTCAGGGCGTTCTGCACCGCACCCAGAATGCCCCGGCTGGTATAGGTGGCCTCGGAAACGGCATCCACCTCCCAGCTCTGGGCTTCCACCACGGTGGTCAAAAGCCGCTTGGCGCGCCGCAGAAACTGCTTTGTCTCGTGGGAAGCGTCCAATATCTCGACCTCCGTGATGCTGCCGTTTTCCATGGTGACCTGCACCCGGACGGCACCGCCGTAGCCCCGGGAAGAGCCGACGTAAATTCCATCGGCATAGGGCAGCTTGGGCAGTACTTCTTCCTCCGCTTCGGAGGAAGCGGCTTCTGACGGCTGCTCCACCACAGCCGTCAGTCTTTCCGGCACGGCGGCCAGCACCGGCACGGTGCGGGGCAGGGCAAAAAGCACGGCTGCTGCTGCCGCCACCGCCGGGAGCAGCTGCACCAGCGGCAGCAGCGCATTGCATCGTTTTTTGTTCATTCCATCTTCTCCTGACACGGAAAAGCAAGGCCGCCTGCTTCAAGCGACCTTGCCGTTTTGTACTGTATTTTGCTGGATTAGGCAGCCTTCAGGTTCTGCACAGCATCGGTCAGGTGGGTCACCTGTTCCAGTGCAGCAGCCTTATACAGGGTATCCCGGCTCAGCAGTTCCATGCTTTCGGCGAGCTCAGTCTCCAGATCAGCGTAGCTGGCTGCGGTGTAAGCGGCCTTTGCCTTGCTCTGTGCCGTGGCGACCACAGCCTGCAGGGCGGCGCGGTCTGCATCGCTTGCCAGCTCGTGCTTGGCAAGGTTCTCGGCAGTGGTCTGGAACTTCACCACCGTGTCGGCATAGCCCAGTGCGCGGATAGTGATAGTCCAGTAGCCGGTGCCATCGGTACCCTCCGGCAGCTGGCAGCGGGCGGAATCGCTCAGACCCATCTGGATGCCCATGGACTTGTGCATCCAGTTGTCGGCTGCAAACTTAGTGCCGTAGGAGGCCTTGGCGTGGATATAGGTGCTGTCATCGCCGTAGTAGGTCCACACCACAGACTGCATCCGGGAGCCCAGCTCGCCGTAATTGCCGTTCAGATCCACACGGATGAACTCGCCAAAGCTGCCTACATCGCTGCCGCTGCGCAGGTTCACGGTAAGACCATCAGCAGCCTTCTGGGCGGCTTCTGCCACGCCGGAACCGGTGCCGGTATGTGCGGCAGAGAAAGTGTAGCCATCGCCGCTCTTGGTTGCGTACTTCAGGCCGTTGGTGTTTTCGTCCACCGTAGCCGTCAGGGTATAGGCGGTCAGTTCCTTTTCAGAGTAGCCACCCACCAGCTGACCGCCGTTTTCCACCACGGTGTACTTGGAGCAGAAATCTGCAAGGTCGCTGGTGGCCACGCGCACCGGCACATACTTGGTGCCCAGCACCTCGTAGTGATCCATCTGCACGGTAGAACCGTCGGCCTTGGTAATGGTGCCCCGGTTCCAGCCCACGGAGGTGCCATCGGCCAGATAGATGGTCTTGCCATCGTCCGACCAGTGGGAAACGGTGTAGCTGCTGCCGTCCTTGGCGTAGATCACAGCAGTGCTCTGGAAGCTGCCGCGGTGCAGGCCGTGGTTGACGGTAGCGCGGGAGACTGCATCAAATGCGCCAAGGTCGTGCTCCTCGTGGCTGTCCAGCTGTGCAGAGGCGGCAGCGTTGCCGGCAGCATAGACCTTCTCATTTGCCCAGTACTCATCCCAAGTCAGGGCAGCATAGAGGTAGGTGTACTTTTCGCCCAGCAGAAAATCGAAAAAGCCGTTCTCCTCCTCGGCGGGGGCTGCTGCAAAGGCGGTAGCGGTCAACAGACTGAACGCCATAGCCGCCGACAGCAGCAGGGAAAGAAATTTCTTCAGTTTCATGAAAAATTCTCCTTTCATCGCAATGGCAGAAAATTGCGGTCATATAGTTAGCCTGGTCTAACATTTCATGCAAAGAAAAACCTGCGAGGCGAGGCCCCTCAGATGGTTAGAATTGGCTAATTGACGAAACCTAAAATAGCACTCCTGTAGAGCCTTGTCAAGAAAAAGCGGGGATGTTTATGGAGGCTAATTTTTCGGCAGAAGGTGCCGACATCAGGATGAAGTTTGCTGGTTCCGGCCATGGAGCTGGACTGCGGCTGCGGCGGCGGGGCGAACATCAAAACAGAGAAAAGAAAGGCCGCCTGTTTCAAGCGACCTTGCCGTTTTGTACTGTATTTTGCTGGATCAGGCAGTTTTCCGCAGCCTCACAGTGCCACGCTGACCGGCAGGACATACACACCGTCGGCGGCGTAGAAGGTGATCTGAGTAATCGTCTTGCCGATGATGGATGCAAAGTAAGGATCATCGGCATTGAAGCCCAGTTTGGTGCCATGCCAGATGTTGGTCACATGATGCAGACCGTACTCACTGCCATCGGCGGTGGTCAGAACTACGCCGTAGACCTTGTTGGTCTTGTAGTCCAGATCAAAACCGGAGATTTTCATCTCGTAGGTGGCGTGGTGACCGTTGGTATTCAGCTCCACAGTGGTGCCCTCTACGGTGGTCTCGGTGGCGTGGACCTTGCCAAACTCCCACTTGCCGCTCAGCAGGTCATACCAGGCGGTAATGTAGCAGGCAGGGGTCTCACTGAGCTTGTAGTAAGCGTAGCTCTCGTTCTCAAACAGGGCATCCACACCGGTATAGGTGGTAGTGGATTCCTCGCCCTTCAGGGTAACGGTGATGTCGCAACTGTCGGCATCGGTGACCTGCTTTGCATTCTTCAGCGCCCACGGGGTCAGTACCTTGACCGGAAAGGAAACACCGGTGATGTCGGTGCCGTCGGCGTTGACATGGTAGGAACCGGCAGCAAGCTTGCCTGCACGGGTCTTGTTTTTGGTGGCGCTGGTAACAGCATCTATCTCAGATGCGTTGTCCACACCGGCAGCTTTGTAGAAATCGGCGTAAGGGATGTTCATCTGGACATAGCTGGAGGACAGGCAGTTCTCCTGCTCCACCTCTTCCGCAGCGAAGGCCGGGACTGCCACAGCGCACACCAGCATAGCAGCAGCAAGTGCACCTGCAAATACTTTTTTCAATCTCATTGTAACACACCTCAATCTCTGGTTTGAAAAGGTTTGAAAACACACGGTTAGCTATACCTAACATTTCGTGCAAAGAAAAACCCGCGGGGCGAGACCCCTCAGATGGTTAGGATGAGCTAATTGACGAAACTTAAAATAGCACGCCTGCAGAGCCTTGTCAAGAAAAAGCGGGAATGTTTATGGAGGTTAATTTTTCGGTAGAAGGTGCCGCAAAGCCTTTGGGCAACACCGCACAATTCCCGCCTGACGGCTTGAGCACCGTTCCGGCGGCTGTGGCGCTTAGAATTATGCGGGATTGCCCTTGACCTTTTTGCCGGAGCGCAGTATACTTTTTATGTGGTTAGTTATATTTAACCACAAGGAGGTTCGACATGATACAAGACGCATTCTGGGGGATCCTGATCCCCTTTCTGGGCACAAGTCTTGGGGCAGGCTGTGTATTCTTTTTGAAAAAGTCCCTGAGCGACGGCATCCAGCGCGCCCTCACCGGCTTTGCCGCCGGAGTGATGGTGGCGGCATCGGTATGGAGCTTGCTGATTCCGGCTATGGAGCAGGCCGCAGATCTGGGCAGGCTGGCGTTTTTCCCGGCGGCAGCAGGCTTTTGGCTGGGCATCCTGTTTTTGCTGCTGCTGGACCATCTCATCCCGCATCTGCACCAGAACAGTTTGCAGGCCGAAGGGCCAAAAAGCCAGCTCCAGCGCACCACCATGATGGTTTTGGCGGTGACGCTGCACAACATCCCGGAGGGCATGGCAGTGGGCGTAGTCTATGCCGGATATCTTGCCGGGAGCGCTCAGATCACTGCCGCCGGGGCGCTGGCGCTTTCCCTTGGCATTGCCATCCAGAACTTTCCGGAGGGTGCCATCATCTCCATGCCCCTGCGGGCGGAAGGAATGAAAAAGGGCCGGGCGTTCTGGGGCGGCGTACTGTCCGGCATCGTAGAGCCTATCGGGGCAGTGCTGACGATTCTGGCGGCAGGCATCGTGGTGCCCGCTTTGCCCTATCTGCTCAGCTTTGCCGCCGGAGCCATGCTGTATGTTGTGGTGGAGGAGCTGATCCCGGAAATGTCACAGGGACAGCACTCCAACGTTGGCACCGTGTTTTTTGCGGTAGGCTTCAGCGTGATGATGGTGCTGGATGTGGCACTGGGGTGACGGCTGGGGGTCTTGAAAACGAAATCTATTTCGGAATCTCCGAAAATACCTGAACTTCTTGACAGCGACAACAGCAGGGCGTATTATTTTGGCAGAAGGGCCGCTGAGATGCGGCTTTTTATAGAACAAAAAGTTAGCTTTTACTAACTACAGCGCGAGGAACTGCGTGAAAAGCATTGCATTGTGAACTGTAAATAGAAAGAGGGTGGCGTTATGTCCTTTTTTGAAAACACCCGCAAGCCCGTAGGTCTTGGCGGGAAGATCATGGTTACCATGATGAACTTTGGCCACAGCGCAATGGCAGCGTGGGGGCTGCGTTTTTTGCAGCCTGCCCCGGATGCCAGGGTGCTGGACTGCGGCTGCGGTGGCGGGGCGAACATCAAAACGCTGTTGAAACTGTGCCCTAAAGGCAAGGTGCAGGGCATCGATTATTCGGCTGTCAGCGTAGAAAAAGCGCGTAAGGTCAATGCGGGCGCCATTGCGGCAGGACGGTGTACCGTGCAGCAGGCAAGTGTGGCAGAACTGCCGTTTGAAGCGGAGCAGTTTGAGGTAGTGACCGCCTTTGAAACGGTCTATTTCTGGCCGGAACTTGTGCAGAATTTCAGAGAGGTCTATCGGGTGCTGAAGCCCGGCGGGGTCTTTTTCATCTGCAATGAAGCAAACGGCGAAACAGCAAAAGACGACAAATGGACACAGATCATCAATGGCATGACCATCTACACGGATACTGCCCTGAAAACATATCTGGAGCAAGCAGGCTTCTGTAAGATTCAGAGCCACAAAAATAAAAAGGGCTGGCTGTGCGTTATGGCGCAAAAGCGGTGAAATAGTGTAAGGAGAACGAAGTATGGAGCGAAAAGAAGCAATCCGCAGCGCCTATCGTACGGTAGGTATGGCGGTCATAGCGGCTGTACTGGCGGCAATTATGACAGTTTTTATTCACTGAGGAAGGAACCTATGAAATACAAAATCGAGAAAAACACCGTGCAGGAGACGCTGATCCTCCCGCTGTATTCCCGGAAGCTGTGTACGGAGCTGTACCCGAACCTTTACCGGGATGAAACAGCGGTTCGTCTGCTCGACCAGATCGACTACGATTTTTCAGGGGCGGAGAAAAGCTCCCGCGGCCTGATGCAGCGGTTTGGTGCGCTGGAGGTGGCCATGCGGCAGAACGACCTTACCTTTGAGGTGCAGGCGTACCTGAAAACGCACCCCTGTGCGGCGGTAGTCAACCTGGGCTGCGGGCTGGACAGCACCGGCAGAGCCTGCGACAACGGCAGTTGCAAGATCTACAATCTGGACTTCCCGGATGTTATTGCCTTGCGGCAGCAGCTGCTGCCCGCCGGGGAGCGGGAGCAAAACATTCCCTGCGACCTGAAAGACCCCGCATGGTTTGGCAGAATCGATGCCTCCGGCGGGGCGGTGTTCTTTGCCTCCGGGGTGTTCTATTACTTCCCGACCCAGCAGGTCCGGGAACTGGTGCGGGGGATGGCGGACGCTTTTCCCGGCGGGGTGCTGGTCTTTGATGCCGCCAACCGCACGGCGGTGAAGATGATCGCAAAAACATGGCTCAAGACTGCAAAGATCAAGGATGTGGGGGCATATTTCGCGGTTTCGGATGCCAAAAGCGAGCTCTCCCCATGGGACAACCGTTTGCGAGTATCCAGCCGGGGCTATATGTTAGGTTACAGCGACCTGAAAGACCCTTCCGTCAGCGGCTTTTTCCGATTCCTCGCAAGGGTTGGGGACAACGGGATGAAAATGCAGATCGTGAAGATCGGATTTGGAGGGAGAGCATGAAACACCTGCACTTTGATGTGGAACTCAATGGCTTTTACGGTGCGTATTGGGCGTGTGTCGGCGGTTCAGACTGTGCGGTCATCACGATGATCGGGGATGATCCGGAGGATCGGCTTGCGCGCTCGGCAGTGAAATGGCTTTGCGGGTGCGGCGTGAACGTGCTCACAATGTCGCCCGCGAAAAAAGATTACGGACATCATAATTACCCGCTTGAGCGTGTGGAGACGGCAATTTCATGGCTGAAAGCTAACGGTAACAGAAAGATCGGCATTGCCGGTGCATCGACCACCGGAACGCTTGCGCTGACAGCAGCTGCCATGTTCCCGGATATCACCCTGACCATTGCCATGACACCCAGCGACTTTGTGTGGCAGGGCTTTCTGCAGGGCAAAAGGGACGGCTGCAAGGAGTGGCCGGTCGAGGGTGAATCGCTGTTCTCCTACCGGGGCAAGCCGCTGCCCTATATGCCGTTTTGCTATCAGCATCCCGACTATTGGCACTGCATCGCCGCCGAGAGCAAACGCACCGGCGATATGGTAAACTCCCGCAAGCTGTTTGACGATTCCGAGACAGCTCATCCGATCGAGCCGGAAGAATACATTCCCGTTGAAAACATCCGGGGAAAGCTGCTGCTGATCGGCGCGGAGGACGATGCGCTGTGGGACACCGCAAAGTATATCCGCCGGATGGAAAAGCGCCTTGCCGAAAAACCGCATGAATGCGAGATCGAGACGATGGTTTATGCCCACGGCACCCACTTCGTTTTCCCGGAGGGGATGCTGAAAATCATGCTGCCGGTTGGCTCCGGTCTATTTGTGAAGTTCGCGTTTCAGGCAGCAAAAAAATATCCGAAGGAATGCCGCCAGACCCGGATAGACATCGAGAAACGGATGTGCCGGGTGTTAGCGGAATGGAAAGGAGCAAAGTGAGATGCGTTGGATGGGAATGCCCATGGCCATGTGGGCGGTGTTTGCCAGATCGTTTCAGACGCAGCTGACGGCGGTGCTGGGCTATGATGCAGCCACCGCAAAGCAGATCACCAAAAGCGCCAAGCCGAAATACAAAGAGATCATCGCCAAATTGCCGGAGTTTGAAAAAGCGGACCGCTTCAAGATGAACATCGTCAACTGCGCAATGCTCGGCGCGTTCATTCTCTCCATGCCGGAGCGCCCGGAAGCGGACAGGCTGACGGATTACTATGCAAGATCCATGATGACAAAGCCCATGCAGTGGTTCTGCCGCAAGAGCGGAAAAAGCAAGTTTACCGCAAAGGACATTGCCGCCATGAAAGCCACCGCCGCTCTGAAAGCCGCCGACCGCAACCCCTACTCGTGGAACATGGACTTTTACGAATACCCGGATGGCAGCGGCTACGAGGGACGCTTTACAAAATGCGGCATCTGTGTGCTGATGAAGGAGCTGGGTCTGTACGACCTGACCCCTGCTTTGTGCCATCTGGACTACACCATGAGCGAAGCAGGCGGTGTGACAAAGTTTGTGCGGCAGTACACCCTTGCCTCCGGCGGGCCCTACTGCGACTGCGGGTACAAAAAGAAGGGGTGACGGACGATGAAGGCGAAGGAAACCTATCTCTCCCGTGATTTCCGGGAGACTGTGGCGCAACGCTTTCCTGCGCAGGCAAAGCAGCTGAACGCCGCTTTTGATATGCGCCTGAGTGCGCTGCTGGCTGAAAATGCAGATGCAAGCAATGAAAAGCAATATCACCTCAAGCGGCAGATATTGCCGGGCATTTCGGCCTACGAGACCTTGCAGCGGGTCATGCCGAAAGAGGAGGCACTGCAAACCGTTCACGGCTATGTGGAGCACTTGGCGAGAACGAGCCACAAACAGCTTGCCGCCCTGCTGCACATACCGGGGCTTTACCGCCTTGTTCCCGGCGTTTTCGTCAAATCCACCCGGAGCATTTTCGGCCCGGCGGCGGGCTTTGCCCCAAAAGAACTGCAGACCGGTAACGGCGTCTGGCGTGTGGATATGATGAAGTGTCCCTATCACGACACCTGCGCAGAATACGGCTGCCCGGAGCTGTGCCGCTGCTTTTGCGACAGCGACGACATCAGCTATACCGGGCTGCATCCGAAGCTCATTTGGCATCGAACGAAAACGCTGGGGCGTGGGGATGACCGCTGCGACTTTTGCATGAAGGTCAAAAAATAGCGGGGAGGCAGTTTGGTATGAAAAGCGTTCGTCAGGAGCGGAGATGGTCGGCAAATGGAATGGGAGCGTAGATATATATGAAAATCATGATCGCCGCTGTATTTTATTTTCTGTATTGGGGCGTATGCTTTCTCGGAACAGGCACGGACAGGAAAAATCTCATCGGATTGCGTTCCTATCCCGATGAGGTTCAGACCCGTGTGCAAAGCGACCCTCAGCTTGGGCAAGCAGTTCCGAAGGCAAAATCCACCGCTGCCATTTTGCTCAGTAATCTTCTTTTGTTTACAGTGGTGTTTTCCGTTTTGGGGCTTGCGTTGAAAAGTGTGCTGGGCCTAAACAATTACCTGTCAGCATTTTGGTACTTCCTTGCATTCGGCGAGGGATTGGGCCTGTTCGATCTCCTTGTGATCGATCTGCTCTGGTGGCGCAGTACAAAACGCATCCGTTTCTCGTTTTTGCCGGAGAAGAAATACTATCAGGATCCGAAAAAGCATATCGAATCGTTTTTGCACGGAATGCCGCTGTTTGCCGCGATCGCCGCGCTGACAGCCCTGATCGTTACCGTACTTTGAAACAATACATGGGAGATGCTCCTCGCTGTATGGCCTCATCAAATACCCCGACGCGGGAATGCAATGATCTGCCATATTTGCGGACGTGAAGGAGAAAAGTAAAGTCGAAATGAAAATTACGGTTCTTACTGCGCTCATGGTATTTCTGGCATCATCCTGCTGGACGAAGCCACCGCCAGTTTGGATGTGGAGAACGAAACAGCCATTCAGGAAGCACTGTCACGACTTATCAAGGATAAAACCGTCCTCATCATCGCCCACCGGATGCGCACCGTAGCTGGTGCGGATCAGGTGGTGGTGCTGTCGGGCGGCATCGTGGCCGAGCAGGGCAGCCCGGCAGAGCTGTACGCCCGGAAGGGACTGTACACCCACATGGTGGATCTGCAGTCGGCAAGCCAGAACTGGACGATTTGAGAATGAGGGCGGCTTTTATTTGGGAAAAAGTCTTGCATTCAGTTAAAAACTGTGGTATATACATTATACGAAACACTATTTTGAAAGAACGCTCCACCGTTCAATGATGTATAAATGGGAGGTGCCTGCCATGACCGCCGTGATCTACGCTCGTTATTCCACTGACAGCCAGCGAGAAGAATCCATCGAAGGTCAGATTCGGGAATGCACTGCCTATGCGGAGAAGAACGGCTTCACGGTGGTGAAGCACTACATCGACCGTGCCGTTTCTGCAAAAACGGATAATCGACCGCAGTTCCAGCAGATGATTAAGGACAGCGAGCGGGGAATCTTTGATGTCATCATTGTCTGGAAGCTCGACCGCTTTGCCCGGAATCGCTACGACAGTGCCCGGTACAAGACCCAACTGAAACGGAACGGCGTGAAACTGGTGTCGGCGACGGAAGTCATTTCGGCTGGCCCGGAGGGTATCATTCTGGAATCGGTGCTGGAGGGCTATGCCGAATATTACTCGGTTGACTTGTCCGAAAAGGTCGTGCGTGGCATGACCGAAAACGCTCTCAAGGGTATTTATAATGGCGGCACGATTCCGTTCGGCTACATGATCGATGAGATCCGGCATTACCAGCCCGACCCGTTGTTGGCTCCGTATGTGGAGCAGACGTTCCAGAAGTATGCAGACGGTGCGACCATGACTGACCTGCGGGATTGGTTAAAGGCACACAACATCAAAAATTCAATGGGCGGGGAGATGACCTACAATACGATTCAGCGGATGCTGAGTAATCGCCGGTACATCGGCGAATTGCGTTTGCGGGATGTGGTACAGCCTAATGCGATTCCGGCTCTCGTATCAGGTGAACTTGTCGGGGTAAGGCCCCTCCATCTTGCTGCGCAAGACCGTTCTGTCGCTTGAAAGCCCCACTGGGGCTTTCATTGCTCCGCTTCGCTGCGCAAACGCGAACCTGTTCAACAAGGTGCAGGAAAAGCTGGCGAAAAACAAAAAAGCCCCTGCCCGTCATAAGGCAGAGGAAAGCTATCTGCTCACCACCAAGCTGTACTGCGGCAAGTGCGGTGCACTGATGTTCGGAGAAAGCGGTGTCAGCCACACCGGGAAGATGTACACCTATTATAAGTGTGCTGCTGCCAAGAAGAAAAAGACCTGCGACAAAAAGGCAGTGCGGAAACAGTGGCTGGAAGATCTGGTGGTCAACGAAACCATGAAGCTGGTGGAAGATGACGTTTCTATGAATGCCATCATTGCCAAGGTCATGGAGCTGCAAAATCAGGAAAGCACAGACCTGCCTATCTACGAAAAGCAGCTGCGGGAAACGGAAGTCGGCATCACCAATATGCTGAATGCCATCCAGATGGGCATTCTGACCAGCTCCACCAAGGAGCGGCTGGAAGCTCTGGAAGAGCAGCGGAAAGAACTGCAAGCCCGCATTGCAGAGGAACGGCTGGCAAAACCGAAGATGAAAGAAGAATTCGTCCGGTTCTGGTTGCTCCGCTTCCGCAAGCTGGATATGACCCAGCCGGAGCAGCGGCAGGCGCTGGTGGACACCTTCATCAATGCCATCTATCTCTACGATGATAAGGTTCTCATTACCTTTAATTATAAGGAAGGTACGGAAACGGTCGCTTTTGGGGAAGCCGTGAAAGCGGAGAAAAGTTCGGATATGAGTGCGCGAGGTGCACCAGAAAAGCCACGCAGTAGCGTTGAAAAACGTGCTGTGTGGCTTCTTTTTTGTGTCAAATGGCGAGCTTGACTAACTTTTGACTACTTTTTGCGGAGTTTTCCGATTTGCAGGAAAGATACTCGTTAAGTTTATCAGCGACATGGAGCGAGTCTTCTTGTTCCAGATGAGTATAAATATCGGCGGTGACCTGAATGCTGCTGTGCCCCATAAGTTTTTGTGCTGTGCGTAAGTCTACCCCTGCACGATAAAGTGTCGTTGCGTAGGTATGCCGCAGCATGTGGGGATGCAGGGAGAACGGCACAAGGGCCGCAACGTGAGAGTTCCACAACCGGGTGAATGCGGAGCGGGTCATATCTCCGCCATCGACGGCTGGGACGATATACCGGCTCAAGTGTGGTGTTTCAAGCAAGACGAATCTGAGCTTGTCCGGGATAGGAACGACCCTGTGTGCGGTCTTTGTTTTGAAATCATCTACAGGGTCTTGCTGGTTGTTCAGAAAGGTCATAGCATAGCGCGCCGGATGGTCAGAGAGCTGCTTTGAATGTCCGACCATTGCAATCCAAGTGCTTCTTCCTTACGAAGCCCGCAGTACAGACAGAGGGCGCAGAATACGCGGGCGCGTGGTTCTACAACTACATTCATCAGAATATCAACCTCATTGGGAAGCAATGCTTTTTTCTTTTCCGCTTTAGCGTGAGGGGTGATCTTACTAAGTTTCCTCGGGCTGAAAATCTGCAAAAATCTGGGCGAAGAACTCTTCTGTCAGCTTTTCCTGCTGGTACTGACTACGGATGTCAGCATCCGGGTGGAGCTTCAAGATTTGCTCCAGAATGGAAAAAGTCTGTTCCGGATTTTTGAGCTTGTGGGAGAACAGCAACGGGCGATCGTTTTCGTAGTACATATTGATGTAGCGGAAATCCTGCTCGCCCATGGCCGAAATGGTCAGGGTCTTGTTGGGGCATCCGTGCAGGAATAGTCCTCGCTTGGCAATAAATGGTTCGTGCTCGAATGAGAAGATGGCCCGGCCTGACACTGGGACGATCAGTGCACTTTTCAGTGTGCGGTAGCTATTGCTCTCACCAGAGTGCAGAGTAAAGCTGCGGAAGCCGACAGACTCGATTTGGCCTTGATTGTATTCCTGAAATAAAATTTTCAGTGGATTAGGAAGATCGGATATTTGATTCATTAGGAGCTCCTTTGTGCAAAAGTGGTTAGTTGTTGCTAATATAGCACAAAATGCTGCCGATTGTCTACATGGGGAGCAACCCACACTGCATAAAAACTGACAAAAAGGACGGCTATGGATTAACAATTGAATCAAGAGCTCAAAGAACGCCATAAACGATCTTCCCTGTCAAAAATCGCAATTTTACAGCCAGCAAAACAGCTTTGTACAGCAATGCGCTGGCTACCATCGGTAGTGGTGTTATAACTTCCAAGATCGAGAGCGGAAAATACCGGCTGCTCGTCCCAGTCGATCAGCTGTCCGGCCCAGTCGGCACCCAGCTTTTCGCTCAGCGCCCCATAAGCCTGCTCAAAGCCCTCTGGGTCTTCGAGGATCCAGATTGTACTTTCGTCGTTGGCAAGATCGGTGTTCAGTTGGGTGGCACCAGCCATCTGGCCGTTCATGTCGGTCAGGGCGGCGTTGGCGCTCCATGTGTAGTTGTTCACCTGCACCACCACAGCCCCGTCGCCGTTGGCATCGTCCGCATAGCCCGCCAGCGCAGTCTGCAGACGCTGCACCGCATCGTCTGGCAGGGCTTCTGCCGTGACCACCGCCACGGTGTAATCGGGGTCTACGGCGGTCAGCAGGCCGTGTGCCACATACGCTGCACCTACAATGACCATAGCCGCCACAACTACGATGCCCCAGTTGTAGTACCACCAGTTGACGCGGGAACGCCTTTTTTGCTCCTGCGCGGTCAGGATCTTATCGGGCGCTGCCGGGTGCGGAATGGTGCGCACCTGTACGCCGTATTCTTGCCGCAAAACGGGAAACAGGGTCTGCATGGCTGCAAGCCCGGGCAACCAGAAACCGAACAGCACCGCCCAGAATACGCTGACCGGGAACAGCAAAAGCATGCCGCCGATGCCTGCCAGCATCACGATACCTGCCGCCACGCAGCGGATCGGTGTGTTAAGCAGCAGTCTGCCCGCGCGGCGCAGCAGGCTGTCCGGGGCTTGCAGCGGCAGTACAGCGGCGCACAGGGTGCTGAAAACCGCCAGCACCAGAAAATCCAGCGCCAGAAATACCAGCACGGCAAGGCCGGGGTAGTAGCCCTGCTGTGCGGCGGCCTCAAATACAAAGGCCGATACAAAGCACAGCAGCCCCAGCACCAGTGTACCAATGCAGCCAAAGCCGCAGGCAGATTTCCAGTGGGCGGCAAGGGTCTGTTTTGCCCGGGGCAGCCACTGGGAGGGGTCGTTCTGCAAGCTGCGCAGGGCGCAATCTGCCAGCAACAGCATGGCAGGGCCGACCAGCAGACCGGTGAGGAGACTGCACACCACCGTGATCGGCAGGGAAAACAGGGTCACGCCCAGCGAGACCCCCAGCGCGGCGGGCAGACAAAGCACGCAGACTATCAGGTTTGTGCCCAGCAGCTGACCAAGGTCGCGGCCGACCATCTGGCAGAAGCGCGCAAAGCCCTTTTTCTCCGGCTCGTTGGGGCTGATGCCATGCCCTTCCCGCTCATAGAGAGAATTGTATAGGCTCATTTTATTTCACCTCGGTGCCAAAGGCTTCGATTTGGGTCAGGGCAGGGAAGGGCGAGGTACCCTCGGCCTGAATGAGGTCTTTCAGCACAAGGCTGCGCACCCGCTTGGGCTCAAAGGCAACGCTCTGGGGCTTGGCGCTTTTTACCAGCGGAATGTCCAGCTGACTGCCATCAGAAAATTCTACCGTAGCCTTTACCCAGTAGTTGTCGTGCGGAAAATCTGCCCGCTCGGTGATGCGCAGCTCCTCCAATAATACCTCGCGGCCAAAATCCAGGGTCAGGGCGGCGTTGGGGTCCCGGTTGATACCCCAGCTCTGGTAGGGGTATTCCCCATGGGCGCTGTTTTCAAAGATGCCGTCGATGGCGTTGCGGGCGGCAAACACCGCCTCGCCGCGCGTTTCCACGTTGGCACTGGCGTGGGGATAAAAGCCGGTGTCGCCGTGCTCATCGTAGCAGTTGAAGGCTAAGTTCCGCCGTGCAGCAATTTCTTCCGGCAGCGCAAGGCGTGCGCGGACGACATGGCGGCTGCCCACAAAGCTTTTGGGCGAGTAGGTGATGGCCTGCTCCCCGAAGGGAATATGGAAATTGATCTCCCGTTTTACCACATACACAAGGGCTTCGGGCATGGTGTCCTCAAACTGAATGACGCAGTATTGCCCGGGATGGTCGATTTCCAGCGCCACCCGGTCACCGGGCTTGTAGGAGTTGGTGTAAACAAGGGATACGTTGGTGTCGGCATCGCAGGTCATCAGGGTGTGACCCACTTCGTCCAGAATTTTCAGCTTGATGGTCTCCATGGCGGTTCTCCTTAATATAGCACGACATTCAGTGATTTTTTGAAATGCAGGGTGATCCTATAGATCGTTTCCGGCCATGCGGTGCGCAGGCGCGGGTCGGTGATGGGTACCGGTGTGACCTTGGCAGCGACCTTTTTCGGGTCAAACCGGATACCGCCCAGCGTGCCCACCGCAAAGCCATCTGTGGTGGCGGCAGGCTGCTGCTCGGTGAGCAGGGTCAGATCCACCGTGCCGGGATAGTCTGTTTCGTCCCGCAGGGTGATGCCCTGTTCACTGGCCGATACACAGCGGCGGTAGGTGGTAAGCCCTGGGATAGGCGGGTACGCGCCTGCCAGCTCGGCGGTGATGCTGTTTTCCGTGGTGTGCACCTCCCGGGCGGCGTATTCTGCGCCGGGCAGCTGCTGGATGCCGTCAAAGGTTGGCAGGTTGTGCCATGCGCTCTGCATCGTCCAAATTTCGTATCGCTGAGGGCTGAAGGTCTTTTTGGTGTAGCTCTCCACCCCGATATCAATGAGGAACGGTCTGCCGTCTTTGTATACAGTAATGCTGCCGGTATCGTTGTGGTTGTGGCTGTCGCCGTTGGAGCCAAACTTTGCCCCTAACACCCAGCGACCCTGCCGTGCGGCGTAAATGCCCACACTGGGGTACCACACCGTGGGTAGATGCTGGGGAATTGCAGCGCATTCCATCAGCTCCCGTTCTGCAAAGGCGGTGATGAGCCGGTACCACAGGTTGATGTGGGTGCTGCCGTCCGGGTTCTGCAAATGGTCGGGGTCGGCATCGGCACGGAAGTCTGCCGCCGCAAGTGCCCGCAAAGCATCGCTGCCAACGGCCTGCCCAAAGTGGTATTCCCGCGCACCGCACCGCCCGGCAAGGGGACTGCAATCGCCAAAGTTCAGGTAGTAAGGCCCTTCTACATGGACATTGCAGATGTACTCCGCAATATTTTTGATTTTAGGCTCATGGAACAGGGCGCAGAAGGCCTGCGGTGCTGCGGCAGATAAAATTTCAAGGCAGCCCCACAGGGTCAGCCCGGCGTGGCGGTAATACTGTGCGCCCTCGTTGCAGCAGCCGTCCGCGCCGTAGTCCTTCAAAAAGCAGTCCAGACTATACGCGGCCTGTTTTACCGCTGCGCAGCGCTGTTCCTGCGAGGTGGGCAGTAGAAAAACCGTGAGCAGCACGTTCTGGGAACACCAGCTCGTCCAGTTGCACATGGGTTCCGCACCGTTTCCCATCCACCAGAAGTGGCCTGTAAAATAGGGCGTCAGGATGCGGGCGTTCAGCTCCCGCTCCATCCGTGCTGCAATGCCCGGCGCGGTGGTATCCAGTTCGTCGTGCAGCAGGTAGCGGGTCAGCGCCAGCAGCGCCCCGGTCTCGGCGGCAAAAAGCTCTACAATAGGCTGCGAAGTGTCCGGCAGGGGCAGCTGCGGGGTGTCCCGCACATAGCTGTTGTGGGCAGGCAGCTGCCATGCGCTTTCCTCGCAGAGCGCCCATACGGTATCCGCAATGGCATCCAGAAAGCGCCCGCTGTGCTCTACGCACTCGGCGCATACCAGTGCGCACAGCCGCGCCCGGCGGGAAAAATAAGCCGCCTCCCATGCGGCACGCTGCCCGGTGCGGGTGAAATCCAGCCAGAGGGAGAGCGGCAGGGGCGCAAGGGGTGTTTGCAGCGCGGCTTCTCCGGCTTTCAAAAAGCGCTGCTTTGCCCGCGGGGGTAAAGCCAGCCATGCGGGGCGCTCTTTGGCAGGGGGAAAGGGGCGGTAGTCGGGAAGAAATTCCGGCAGAAAGGCAAGCTGTTCCTGTATCATAAAAGCCTCCGACTTCAAATACTTTGCTGATATTCCCGCGGGCTGAGCCCGGTGACCTTTTTGAACACCTTGGAAAAATAGAAGGCGCTTTCGTAGCCCAGTTTTTCCGCAATTTCGTAGACCTTCAAATCACCCTGTTCCAGCATCTCCTTGGCCGCAGCAATGCGGGTCTCGGTGATGTACTCCACAAAGCCGCTGTCACCGTATTTGCCAAACAGCTGACTGAGGTAGTTGGGCGAAAAATTGAACACCGCAGCCACATCTGCCAGCGTCAGCTTTTCCGAAAGGTGATTCTTGATATACTCCTGCACCTGTGCCACTACCTGCATCTTTCCGGCTGTGGCATCGCCCTCGTTGACCTCTACGAACTGGATGGGCTGTTCCACCGTGAGCAGGGGCTGCAGGTGGGCGTTTTCCCGGCAGCAGCGCGCCAGCCCCAGCAGCGAGCCGGTGGGGCGTCCCACCGCCCAGAGCAGCCGTACCGTGAAGTAGTTGTATAGGATCTGGCTGGCGCGTTCCAGCAGCGGGCGCAGCACCGTCCGGTAGCTTTGCGCCTGCTGCGCTGTCAGACAGAACAGCACATTGCCGCGCAGCGCATCTGCGCCGGTCACATAGCAGGGCAGATAGCTTTGCAGAGTGGTCTCCAGCATACGCCCGCAGGAAAAGCTCAGTTTCAGCTGCTGGGCGGGGGTCAGCTCTGTGTTGGCAATGATCTCGCAGCTGGCTACAAGATAGGTGTCGCTTGTAAGCTCCAGCTCCATGTGCTGCAAGGGCTGCTCCAAAGATTGTTCGTCCGGGAACAGCCCGGCGTATAGCCGCACGAAAAACCGCTCCTGATAGCTGCGCACGCTCTCGGCAAGGTTTTCCTGCACCGGTACTTCGCCCAGCAGGGTATGTTCCTTTTTTACCTTTTCGGCGGCCTTGGCAAGGGCGGTCTGCAGGTTCTCGGGGGTCAGGTCTAATTTGACCAAATAATCCACCACCCCGGCACCCATGGCCTGCTTGATGTAATCAAATTCCTCAAAGCTTGTCAGCATAATAAAGGCGGGCAGGGCGCTGCGCTCCCGGCAGGTGCGGGCAAGGGTAAGGCCGTCCATCACCGGCATTTTTACGTCTGCGATGACGATATCCGGCTTTTCCCGCTCGATCAGCTCCAGCGCCAGCTTGCCGTTGCGGGCGGTGCCGCAGACGGTGTAGCCCAGCTTTTCCCATTCCAGCATGCCCTGCAGGCCAATGAGCACCAGCGGCTCGTCATCCACCAGTAATATCCGCAGCATGGCTGTCTCCTTTCTTCTGATAGGGCAGCCGGATGGTGACCTCGGTGCCCACGTCCTCTTCGCTTTCAATGGTCAAGCCATAGCTCTCGCCAAAGGAATACCGGATGCGGCGGTTTACGTTCCACAGGCCGACATGGCGGAACTTTTCAGTCTTTTCGGCTTCCTCGGTGGGCTCGTCCAGAAGGTGCGCCACCAGCTCCGGCGGCATACCCACGCCGTCATCCGTAATGCGCAGCAGCACATCCCCGTTTTCCAGGTCGGTGGAGATATCCAGCAGTACGCTGCCATGGCCGCCCTTGGGCTCTAACCCATGGAAGATGGCATTTTCCACCAGAGGCTGCAGGGTGAACCGGGGGATCAGACAGTCGCAGCACAGGGTCTCGCTTTCAATGCGGGAGACCTCTATCTCTAAGTCGCCGCCGTAACGGTACTGCTGGATGGTAAAGTAATCGTTGAGCAATGCCAGCTCCTCCTGCAGGGGCACCAGCTTCTGGGTACCCTTGGAGATGCTTTTGGTCAGCCGCGCAAAGGCGGTCACCATCTCGGCAATGCCGGGCGCATTCTGGATGGTGGCCATCCAGCGAATGCTGTTGAGGGTATTATAGATAAAGTGCGGGTTTACCTCGTTTTGCAGCATCCGGTATTCCAGCTCCTGCTTGCGGCGCTCGTCCTCCACGCGGCGGGTCATCAGGCTGTCTACGTTTTCGGCAAGCTGGTTGATGCCGCGGCCAATGTCGCCCAGCTCGTTGTTCCACTCCACCGCGCGGTCCGGGGCAAAGTTGCCGCTGCCCACGGTCTCGATGCGCTTTTGCAGCGCCTCCACCGGGCGGGTGATGACCAATTCCAGCCAATACTGTATAAAAAAGCTTAGTCCCCAGATGATGGCTATGCCAAGGGCGATGAGCCACAGGTACACGCCGTAGTGCTGCAAAAAGGTGCTTGCGGGCAAAAGCTGCACCAGCGCCGCGCTGCGGCCGTTCAGCGTAACCTTGACAACATAGTAGCTCTGGCCGTTCAGCTGCACCTTGCCCTGCCACGCGGTCTGCTCGGTCATGCCGTTATTGCTTTCGGTGCGCAGGGTGTAGGCTACCTCCCGCAGCCGGTTTTCGGTCTCGGTCAGGCTGCCATTTTCGATCTGCCACAGGCGGCTGCCCGTCTCCCAGTACAGCGCGCTGCCGTCGGTCAGGCTGTAACCCGCCGCCGGGTCGGTGACGATGGCGGTATCCAGTGCAAGGTAGGTGCTGCCCCGGTGCAGAGTGCCCTTGCCGCAGCGGATAGGCTGACTGATGGCAATGCAATCCGGGTTGCCGGGCAGCAGCGGGTCGGTGGTGAACTGCATCCCGTACCCCTTGGAGAAAAACTGCTTTACACTGGTGCGGTTGAGCGCCGCCGAGGCGTTCAGCGTGCCGAACTGCAAATGCCGGTCATTCTCGTTGGTAATAAAGAAGCGGAGGATGTGGCTGTACAGGGTGCTGGAATAGTATTTTTCCTGCACAGCTTTGTAGGCGGCAATGGTCTGGGCACCATTGACATCCTCCTGCGAGATGTACCGCCGCACGGTGCTGTTGATGGAAGCCCAGTTCAAAAGGTCATCGGCGCTGTCCAGACTGGTCTCGATGGAGGTAGCCACCAGCCGCAGGTTGAACTCCGCCGCCTGCAGAGAGTTGGCGCGCACATACTGGTTGGAGAGGATGAATAGTGCTGCGCCCACAGCCAGCGAGGTAAGGAGGGTAAAAAAACGCATCCCCCACATGATCTGCCGCCGCAGAGGGAAACGATGACTGCTTTTCATGACGGAGCCTCCTTTCCGGTAATATTTTGTATTCTTTCCTTTATACAGTACTGATTCCGACGCTGTTTGTCAACGGCTTTTTGCATGAAAATTGTGCGCTTTATACGCTTTTTTCTTGCGGTGAGGATGTAAACTGTGCAAGAAAGCAAGAAAGTGCAGACCCCAGTGTAAGAAAGTGCATCTTTTTCAAAAAGACGCAGAAAAACTGCAACAGTTCCCGAATTTTTTCCATTCCGGTTTTTGCGCCTGTGCGGTATCCTAGTGTCAACAAAAGCAAGCGGCTCCCAAGCACGGGGGACACCGCCGCACGAAACACACACTGCCCTGAAGGAGGACACACTTATGAAAAAGATTTCTCGCCGTTCGTTCCTTACCGCTGCCGCCGCCTGCGGCGCAGCTGCTGCCCTGAGCGCCTGCGGCGGCTCTTCCGCCAGCTCCACGGCTGCTTCCTCCGCTGCCAGTTCCACCGCTGCATCCGCAGCCGCAGGCCCTGTTACCCTGCAGTGGTCGGTGTGGGATAAGGAGTCCACCCCCTACTGGCAGGCCATGGCCGACGGCTACATGGCAAGCCACAAGGATGTTACCATCGAGATGGTGGACCTTGGCTCCAGCGATTACATGACCGTTCTGGCTACCCAGCTGGCCGGCAGCGCCGATCTGGATGTCGTGACCGTCAAGGATATCCCCGGCTACGCAAACCTGATCAATCTGGACTACCTCAAGCCCCTGAACGAGGTGCTGACCCGCGATGCCGGCGATTTCAACGGCACCATCGAGCAGCTGACCACCGACGACGGCAACTTCTACGCCGTGCCCTTCCGCAGCGACTTCTGGGTGGTGTACTACAACAAGGACCTGTTCGATAAGGCCGGTGTGGAGTATCCCTCCAACGACATGACGCTGGAAGATTACGATGCTCTGGCTCGCAAGATGACCAGCGGCTCCGGCGATACCAAGGTCTATGGCTGCCACTACCACACCTGGCGCTCCGCCGCTTCTCTGTTCTCCATTCTGGACGGCAAGAACACCATCATCGACGGCACCTACGACTTCATGAAGCCCACCTACGATATGGTCATTGCCCAGCAGAAGGACGGCATCTGCATGGACTACGGCTACCTCAAGACATCCTCTCTGCACTACTCCGCAGCCTTTGAGAACCAGCAGTGCGCAATGGTCAACATGGGAAGCTGGTTCATCTCCACGCTGGAAGCCTACATGAAGGATGCTGAGACCAAGTTCAACTGGGGCATCGTCAAGTACCCGCACCCCGCCGGTGCAGCTGCCGGTTCTACGCTGGGCACTGTGACCAGCCTGGCCATCAACGCCGATTCTCCCAAGGCTGAGGCCGCTGCCGACTTCATCAACTGGTGTGTCTCCGAGGAGGGCGCACAGGCCATTGCCAAGACCGGCACCTTCCCGGCTTGCGGCTCCGATGCTACCGCCGAGATCATCAAGTCCACCGAGGGCTTCCCTGAGGACAGCAATTCCGTGGATGCACTGACCACCAGCAATGTCTATCTGGAAATGCCCTACACCCAGTATGCATCTGATATCGAGACCATCCTGAACGCCGAGCACGATGCCATTATGACCATGAGCGAGACCGTGGACGAGGGCATCCAGAACATGAACGATCAGGTTCCCGCAGTTCTCGGCTGATAAAGCGTTTCTCCTTCTTCATCATTTTCATTCCCCATTTATTTTCCAATAAACACACATTGGAAAAAGCCCTGTCCGAGCGGGGCGGGTATGCACAGCGCCCGCCCCGCTCATTTTTTGGTAAGCTGTTATACTTCCTGGAAAGGAGGCTCTTTTATGGCGAGTGCTGCTGTCCAGAATAAAACTCCCCGTAAAGTGCTAAAAAAATCGACCCGCGATTCTCTCATCGCGTATTCCTTTATTGCGCCAAACTTCATCGGTTTCTGCGTGTTTACGCTGGTGCCCATGGTGTTTGCCATTGCGCTGGCCTTCTGCGCATGGGACGGCCGCCACGCCATCGAATTTATCGGCCTGAAGAACTTTGTAAAGCTCTTCACCACCGATAAGATCTTTCAGGCGGCGCTGAAAAACACCATCGTCTATGTCATCGGCACTGTGCCGCTGACGCTGGCCTGCTCACTGGCGATGGCCGTGCTGCTGAACCAGAATGTGAAGCTGCGCAACTTCTTCCGCACCGTGGCGTTCTTCCCCTACGTTGCCTCGCTGGTTGCGGTGGCAGCGGTGTGGAATATGATCTTCAACCCCTCCATGGGCCCCATCAACATGCTCCTGAACCAGTTCTTCGGCGTGGCAGTGGAAAACCTGCCCCGCTGGGCTGCCGGCAAGGATACCGCCATGCTGACGGTCATCCTGTTCAGTGTGTGGAAGAACATGGGCTACTACATGGTCATCTATCTGGCAGGCCTGCAGGGCTGCAACCCGGACCTGAACGAAGCCGCCGAGCTGGACGGTGCAAACCGCTGGCAGCAGTTCTGGCACATCACCCTGCCGCAGCTGCGCCCCACCACCTTCTTTGTGGTCATTATGCTCACCATCTCCGGCTTCAAGGTCTACGACCAGATGTACATGATCACGCAGGGCGGCCCCGGTACTGCTACCATGACGCTGGTGTACTACATCTATAATGTGGCCTTCGTCAATACTCCGAAATACGGCTACGCAAGCGCAATTTCCATGGTGCTGTTCGTACTGGTGCTGATCGTTACCATCATCCAGTTCCGCGGCTCCAAGGGCGAGAACTGAGAAAGGAGGAAGAACTATGTCTGCTGCTATTATCAAGACCGAAGCCTCTCAGAAGCGCCGCAATTTCATCTCCAAGTTCCTGATCTATTTCTTCCTCATCGTCATCACAGCCTGTATGCTGCTGCCCTTTTTGTGGATGCTGTCCTCCTCCTTTAAGCTGAATAAGGACGTGTTCGGCTTCCCCATCCAGTGGATCCCCAAAAATCCCCGCTGGCAGAACTATGTGGACATCTGGACCCAGATCCCGCTGCTCACCTTTGTGAAGAACACGGTCAAGATCACCGTGGTGGTCACCCTGCTGCAGCTGTTCACCTCCTCCTTTGCGGCCTACGCCTTTGCCAAGATGCAGTTCAAGGGCAAGAATGTGCTCTTCCTCGGCTACATTGCCACCATTGCCGTGCCTTGGCAGGCCTACATGGTGCCGCAGTTCATGATGATGAGCTCGTGGCACCTGAACAACACCCATCTGGCCATCATGTGCCTGCAGGCCTTCAGTGCCTTTGGTGTGTTCCTGATGAAGCAGTTCTACGAGGGCGTGCCTACCGAGCTGTGTGAGGCTGCCCGCATTGATGGCCTGAGCGAGTACGGCATCTGGTGGCACATCATGCTGCCGCTCAGCCTGCCCGCCCTGTCTACCCTGACCATCTTCACCTTCGTGAACACCTGGAACGACTTCCTTGGCCCCCTGATCTACCTGACCAAGACCGAACTCAAGACCATCCAGATCGGTCTGCGTATGTTCATCACCCAGTATTCCGCAGAGTACGGCCTGATCATGGCGGCCTCTGTGGTAGCACTGATCCCGGTGCTGATCGTGTTCCTCTCCCTGCAGAAGTACTTCGTGCAGGGTGTGGCATCCACCGGCATCAAGGGCTAAACAAATCACCCGTAAGCGGGGCGTGGGCAGTACCCGCGCCCCGCATTTTTTGCAGAAATAGA
The DNA here is from genome assembly GCF_003604105.1 of Faecalibacterium sp. AF10-46. Classification (NCBI taxonomy): domain Bacteria; kingdom Bacillati; phylum Bacillota; class Clostridia; order Eubacteriales; family Oscillospiraceae; genus Faecalibacterium; species Faecalibacterium sp. AF10-46. The sequence continues at coordinate 34,638 of NZ_QVGY01000001.1, forward strand.
GGGAAAGCGTTATGTTATATCCTGAACAGAATGAAGCGCGCTTGAAGCTGAGCCTTGACGGCACATGGGCGTTTGCGCTGGGCAGCTGCGTGGAAGATCAGTTCGATCCCGCAAAGCCCCTGCCGGATGCCCAGCCCATCGCCGTGCCCGCCAGCTACAACGACCAGAACGACCAGACCACCGCCCTGCGCCGCCACTACGGCTGGGCATGGTATCAGCGCAAGGTCACGCTGCCCACTTTCTGCGCTGGGCAGCGGGTGGTGCTGCGGTTCGGCTCGGTGACCCACACCGCAAAGGTCTGGCTGAACGGCCAGCTTATTGCGCAGCACAAGGGCGGCTTTACTCCCTTTGAAGCAGACGTCACCGCCCTGCTGCACCCCGGCGAGACGGTGCTGCTGACCGTCGCCTGCGACAACCGGGTAAACCACAGCACCCTGCCTGTGGGCAACGAGGATGGACAACTGGCCTTTTTTGGCTCGGACAACGCGGGCATCCCCAGCGTGGAAGCCGCCAAGCGCGCCGCCGCACCCCAGAACCGCCCGAACTTTGACTTTTTCAACTATGCGGGCATCCACCGCCCGGTGTGGCTCTATACCACCCCCAAAGAGTATATCGAGGATGTGACCGTGGTGCCCGCCGTGGACGGCACGGTGCAGTACGCGGTCAAAACCACCGGCGGCGCACCTGTCCATGTCACCGTGCTGGACGCTGACGGCAACGCCGTAGCACAGGCAGAGGGCGCAGCGGGCACGATCACCATCCCGGAAGTGCACCTTTGGGAGCCAAGACCCGGCACGCCCTACCTGTACACCCTCCACATCACCTGTGGGGCAGACGTCTACGACCAGACCTTTGGGGTTCGCAGCATTGAGGTGAAGGGCACCCGGGTGCTTTTGAACGGCAAGCCGTTTTACTTCAAAGGCTTTTGCAAGCACGAGGACTTTACCGCCCACGGCCGCGGCTTTGATCCGGTACTGAACGTGAAGGACGTGAACCTGATCCACTGGGCAAACGCCAATGCCGTGCGCACCAGCCACTACCCCTACGCCGAGGAATTCTACGACCTGTGCGACCGGGAGGGCATTCTGGTCATGGACGAGACCCCGGCGGTGGGCATCGGCGGCGGAGCTGCGCTGAACCCCTACAAGGAATACCCCCTTGCGGAGCATCACCGGCAGGTGCTTGCCGAGATGATCCAACGGGACAAAAACCACCCCTGCGTGGTGCTGTGGAGCCTTGGCAACGAGCCGGATCTGGAGCACTTCCCGCAGGATGCCTACGACTACTGGCACCCGCTGTATGAGCTGGCGCATCAGCTGGACCCGCAGGATCGCCCGGTCACCCTCGTCTGCTGCCAGAACGACTATACCAGGGATATCACCACCCGCACCATGGATATCGTCTGCATCAATCGCTACTACGGATGGTACAACCTTTCCGGAGACATGGACGCTGCCTGCTATGGCTTGAATCAGGAGCTGGATTTCTGGGGATCTCAGCACAAGCCCGTGATGATGAGCGAATACGGCGCGGACACCGTAGCAGGCTTGCACACCGCCGGAGCAGAGATGTTCAGCGAGGAGTTTCAGGTGGAGTTTTACCGCCGTCTGGATGCAGAGTTTGACAAGCGCCCGTGGTTTGTGGGAGAATTTGTCTGGAACTTTGCAGACTACGACACCGTGCAGGGCCCCATGCGGGTGGACGGCAACAAAAAGGGTCTGTTCACCCGGGATCGCCGCCCCAAGCTGGGAATGCACTTTTTGCGCCAACGATGGCACGATATTCCGACCTTTGGATTTAAGGAGTGATCACGATGAAAACCTACCAAAACCACGCTATGACCGATGCCGAGGCAAGGCAGGCTCTGGCCGATGCCTGCAAGCAGGTGGAGACCAATCTGCCGCTGTACACCTACCAGTGTCAGAACCATTCCAGCGTGAACAATATCTACCCCGGCTGCGCTAACGATCAGTGGACCTGCGGCTTCTGGCCGGGGGAGATCTGGCTGGCCTACGAGGCCACCGGCGACGAGAAATTCAAGACCGCCGCCCTCATTCAGGTGGACAGCTTTGCCGACCGCATTGCCCGCAAGGTGGAGGTAGACCACCACGACATGGGCTTTTTGTACAGCCCCACCTGCGTGGCAGCGTGGAAGCTGGTGGGCAGCGAAAAAGGCAAAAATGCCGCCATCGCTGCCGCCGACCAGCTGCTGACCCGTTACCAGCCCAGCGGAAAGTTTTTGCAGGCCTGGGGCACCATGGATGACCCCGACAATTACCGCTATATTATCGACTGTATGCTGAATGTTCCGCTGCTGTACTGGGCCGGCGAGACCACCGGAAACGACCACTACCGGGAGATCGCGGCAGCGCATACAGCAACCACACTGGCAAATTCCTTCCGGCCGGATGGCAGCACCTACCACACCTTCTTCATGAATCCGGACGGCACCCCCAAGGGTGGCCGCACCTGTCAGGGCTACAAGGATGACAGCTTTTGGGCCAGAGGGCAGGCATGGGGCGTGTACGGCAGCGCCATCGGCTACACCTACACCCATGATGAAAAGTTCCTCGAGGTGTTCCGCAAGGCGCTGGAGTTTTATCTCTCCCGCCTGCCGGAGGATCTGGTGCCCTGCTGGGATATGGTCTTTGCCCCGGAAAGCGGCGAGCCGAGGGACAGTTCCTCGGCGGCTATCGTGGCCTGCGGCCTGCTGGAGGCTGCAGAATATGTGGACGAAACAGAAGCTGCCCAGTGGCGCACTCTGGCCCGGCAGATGCTGGGCAGCCTTGCGGCAAATTACGCCGTCAAGCCCGGCACCCTGGGTTCCGGCCAACTGCTCCACGGCACTTACAGCAAAAAAAGCCCCTACAACACCTGCACCCCGGAGGGCGTGGATGAATGCACGAGCTGGGGCGATTATTTCTACATGGAGGCGCTGACCCGCCTGACCAAAGACTGGGAGATGTACTGGTGATGAACTTGCAGACCAAAGCGGATTTTACCGCGCTGATGCACAAATTTCTCGACCCGCTCAAACCGTATTATTCCGCAGGCTGTGCCCGGCTGCATCTGGGCGAGACCGGCGTGACCTACAACCGGAGCGCCATTGAGCTGGAAGCCTTCAGCCGCCCGCTGTGGGCACTGGTACCCTTCTGGGTGGGCGGTGGCTCTGACCCGCAATTTGAAGAAATCTACCGCAAGGGTCTTGCCGCCGGTGCCGACCCGGAAAACCCCGAATACTGGGGCACTACTGGGGAGTACGACCAGTGCTATGTGGAAATGGCTGCCATTGCCTGCGGCATCCTCACCGCGCCGGAAAAGCTCTGGACACCGCTTTCGGACACCGAAAAGCAGAACCTTGCCGCATGGCTGGGGCAGATCAATGTCCACACCATCCCGGACTGCAATTGGCAGTTCTTCCGCATTCTGGTAAACCTTGCCCTCAAGAGTGTGGGGATGTCCTACAGCCCGGAGCTGCTGGAGGACGGCCTTTGCAAGATCGACAGCTATTACAGCGGCGACGGCTGGTCTACCGATGGTGCCAGCATCCAGAAGGATTACTACATTCCTTGGGCCATCCAGTATTACGGGCTGCTGTACTCTAAGCTTGCCGCCGACACCGACCCCCGGCGCGCAGAACTCTACCGTCGGCGCGCCCAGCTGTTTGCACAGCAGTTCGTCTATTGGTTCGATGCCAACGGTGCAGCGCTGCCCTTTGGCCGCAGCCTGACCTACCGGTTTGCCCAGAACAGCTTCTGGGCAGCCTGCATCTGGGCTGGGTTGGAACCGCTGCCTCTGCCGGTAATGAAGGGGCTCATCGTCCGCAACTTCAACTGGTGGCTGGAACAGAAGATGTTCGACCGGGACGGCATTCTGACCATCGGCTACTGCTACCCGCAGATGTATATGGCCGAGCGGTACAACGCCCCGGGCAGCCCTTACTGGGGCATGAAGAGCTTTTTGCTGCTTGCTCTGCCGGACGACCACCCCTTCTGGTCTGCAGAGGCCGCTCCCATGCCCGCATTAGAATGGCTCAAACCCATGCCCTACGCCAATATGCTGGTGCAGCGCCGTGCAGGCCGGGTGACGGCCTACGCCGCCGGTGTCAACGAGGGACACGGGCATGGGCAGTTCCCGGAAAAGTACGCAAAATTTGCCTACGATACCCGCTTTGGCTTCTGCGCCTCCCGCAGCCGTGAGGTGCTCAATCAGGCTGCACCGGACAGTATGCTGGCCTTTGTCATCGACGACAATGTGTTTGTGCGCAAGGTGAGCAAAACGTGGAAAATTGAAGCAGGGGCTGTGACTGCGCAGTGGTCACCTTTCCCCGGCATTGAGGTGACCACCACCATCACCCCCACTTCCACCGGCCACCGCCGCCACCACGAAATTGACAGCATATACGAATGCGATGCCTACGACTGCGGCTTTGCCGTGCCCAATTTTGCGCCGGACTACAAGGAATGCGCCGAGGATGGCCTTGCCACCGCCAGCTGCGATACCTTGCGCAGTGCCGTGGCAGGCAGGGGAGAGGCCGTTGTCATTGGCTGTGACCCCAACACCAGCCTGTATTTTACCAACGTCCACCTGCCTGCCGTAAAGTACCACATCCCCAAGGGGCATACAGAGCTGGATACCGAGATTTTTGACGAAGTAGACTGATGCCGCTTCTCTCCGGGAAAAAGTCGTTTTTGTACGGCTGATTTTCCTATTTGCTGTGCTATAATGAGAGCAGAATTATGCTGCGAGGTGAAATTTATGCCCTTGAATAACCCGATCACCCCGGCGCTGCTGGCCGACCCGGAAATTTTTCAGCAGAACCGCCTGCCTTTCCACGCCCATTTTGCGGACCAGACCAGCCCGGAAATGCCCCTGACTGTCAGCTTGGACGGCGCGTGGAGCTTCCGCTATGCAGAAAATCTCACCGCCCCCTTCTCGGAGTGGGACACCCTGACCGTGCCGGGCTTTATCCAGCTGCAGAGTCTGCAAAAGCCCGGTCACCCCTACGGCACGCCCCATTACGTCAACACCCAGTACCCATGGGATGGTCATGAAAAGCTGCATCCCGGCGAGATCCCGCAGGCGTATAATCCCATCGGGGAGTACCGGCGCAGCTTCACCCTGCCGGAAAACTGGGCAAGCTGCTACCTGCGGTTGAACGGTGCGGACAGCGCCGCCGCCGTCTGGTGCAACGGGGTGTACATCGGCTACACCGAGGATGCCTTTACCCCCGCTGAATTTGATATGACCGCCGCCATCCACCCCGGCGAAAATACCCTGACTGTGCAGGTGTATCGTTTTTGCTCCGGCAGCTGGCTGGAAGATCAGGATTTCTGGCGCATGAGCGGTTTGTTCCGCTCGGTGGAGCTGTTCACAAAACCGGAAGTTCACCTCGAGGATGTCTTTGTGAAGCAGAGTTTTGCAGATGATTTTTCCAGCGCAACCGTCACCTTTGATTGCAAGGTCAGCGGCGCAGGCACCATCTCGGTGGTGTTTGACGGCGAGGAGCAGTCTGCCGAGGTGGGTGAGCCTGCCGAATACGACAGCGGTGTGGTGTTCGGCAAGGGCGAGGCTGACCCGGATGTGGAGGAGGACGTGCAGGATGTTTCCTTTACCTTTGCGGTGGAGCACCCTGCCCTGTGGAGCGCCGAACAGCCGAACCTGTACGAGGCAGAAATTGCCCTGCTGCGCGAGGGTGCTCTCGTGGAACGCACCGGGCTGAAGGTCGGTCTGCGCAGGTTTGAGTTGAAAGACCGTCAGATGCTTTTGAACGGCCAACGTATCGTGTTCAAGGGTGTCAACCGCCATGAGTGGAGCTGCCGCACCGGCCGCACGGTCAGCCGGGAAGAGATGCTGTGGGATGTGCAGAACCTCAAGACCCATAACGTGAACGCTGTGCGCACCAGTCACTACCCGGACGACCCGTATTTCTTACAGCTTTGCGATGAATACGGCTTGTATGTCATCGGGGAGACCAATCTGGAAAGCCACGGCACATGGCAGAAGCTGGGTTCGGACGGCTCGGACAAATGGACGCTGCCCGGTGCACGCCCGGAGTGGCGGGAGAACGTGCTTGCCCGCGCCGAAGCCATGCTGGAACGGGACAAAAACCACCCCGCTATCCTCATTTGGTCTTGCGGCAACGAGAGCCACGGCGGCAAGACCCTGTGGGAGATGAGCGAATACTTCCGCCACACCGACCCCAGCCGCCTTGTGCACTACGAGGGCATTTTCTGGAACCGGGAATACCCTGCCACCTCCGATATGGAAAGCCAGATGTATACCCCGGTGGCAGACATCAAAAAATTTCTGGCAGAGCACCCGGAAAAGCCTTTCATCATGTGCGAGTACAGCCACGCCATGGGCAACAGCTGCGGCGGCATTACCGACTACACCGAGTATGCCTACGAAGAGCCGCTGTATCAGGGCGGGTTTATCTGGGAGTACATGGACCACGGCATCGCGGTGACAGAACCGGACGGCAAGCCCGGCTTTGCCTACGGCGGGGACTTTGGCGACCGCCCCACCGACCGGGAGTTCTGCGTGGACGGCCTTGTGCTGCCCGACCGCCGCAATACCCCCAAGATGGATGCGGTCAAGGCGGCATACGCGCCGCTGAAAATCACCCTGACCGACACCGAAGCCGTGATTGAAAACCGGAACCTCTTTACCGACCTGAACGCCTACGACCTTGTGTTTGCATCCTCGGTCAACGGCAAGCCGGAGCGTCGCGCGGTACTGCGGGCAGACTGCGCACCCGGCAAGACTGTGCACATCGTGTTCCCGTTCGCTCTGCCGGAAACAGGGCTTTCCTGCATGACCATTACCGCTATCCAGCGGGCTGCGCTGCCCGGAATCACGGCGGGCTATGAAGCCGCCTTTGGGCAGGTATGGCACGACCACACCACTGCCCGGCTGACCCTGCCCGCCCCGCAGCTGGTGGAGATGGATTACAACATCGGCGTAAAGGGCGAGGGCTTTGAGTACATCTTCAGCCGGGGCAAGGGGCTTGTGTCCATCCGCTATAACGGCGTGCAGCTGCTGGACGATACCGTGCGCCCCAACTTCTGGCGTGCGCCTACCAACAACGACGAGGGCTGCGCAGAGCCGTTTGCATCTGCCTTCTGGAAAACCGCTGGACTGTATGCCCGCTGCGATAACCTGACTGCCGAAGCAAAGGGTGAGTTCGTCACCGTCCGCGCAAACTACACCCTGCCAGATGGGCAGACGCTGCCCATTGATTTTGCCATCGACGGCGCAGGTCGCTGCGATATCACTATGACATGGCAGGGCGAGCACACCGAACTGCCGGAGTTCGGGCTGCTCTTCCCGCTGCGGCGGGAACTGACCGAGGTCTCCTATCTGGGGCTTGGCCCCCGGGAGACCACCGCTGACCGCACCGCAGGCGGTAAGATGGGTGTGTGGAACTACAACGTCCGGCAGGATTTTGCCCAGTACACTCCGGTCTATCCGCAGGAATGCGGCAGCCGCACCGGCGTGTACAGTGCAACTGTCACCGGCAGCATCCCGGGTATCGGTTTTGCAGGGGACGGCATGACCTTCTCGGCACTGCCCTATACGCCCCATGAGCTGGAAAACGCCCGCCACCTCTATGAACTGCCCCGGGACGACAGTAAGACTGTTGTCCGCTGCGCGGCCTTCCAGCGCGGCGTTGGCGGCGACAACAGCTGGGGCGCAAAGCCCCATGCGGACACCTGCTTTGCGGTGGAGAAGGGAACCTCGTTCCGTTTTATGATCCAAAAATAAAAATTCACTTTGGTCTTATTGCAAAACCGTCACAAGATAAAAATTAACGCAACATACAAATAGTATATTTGCGATACATTGACCGTGCCGTCTCTGCCAAGACCAATAACCGTTCGCAGTTCCGCTCTTGATTTTTACATTTCGCCGCTCCGGCGGCATACAAAATCCCCCTTCACTGACTTCATCGGCCAGTGTAGGGGGATTTTTTGTTTGTAGATTCGTTTGTGCAAATTGCTATCGCATTTTTATTTTGCAACAGCCCCTTTTTTGTTATATAAACCTGAGAATCATTGCGCGGGGTATCGTGATTGTGCTACAAATTTTTATGAAATTATATGCAGCTATACGATTTTGAGAAATTTTGTAGACGAGTGAACAAACTTGGATTAAATTTAAGCTACAGTAGATAGTGTTCTGAAATTCGCGGACTTCTTCTCTTCGATGGAGGAAACAGTATGAAAAAGATGATTGCAGGGATTCTCTGTCTTGTGCTGGCACTTTCATTATCTGGCTGCGGAACAAATGCTCAAAGTTCAGATACATGTAATACGAACTACGAAGAGGGATACACTGCTGGCTACGAAGCAGGGTATCATGATGGAAAACAGCAAGTGACCGGAAATGAAAAGCGATTTGCACAGTTTTCGGGTTCTTTTACAGCTACTGTTGAGCAGCTCCTGCCTGATTATTACGCACTTCCGGGAAAAACGATTGCCGTTGTTCACTTCTTTCAGGACAGGCCATTTTTGCTTCATTTCCAGAAGGACTTGACAGGCGAACTGATTGAAGGAACATCTTATGTGTTTGAGTTTGAGACTTTTCAAGTTGAACTTCCCGAGGATGAAGAAGATCTGGATATTTTAGATTATATGTATTCAATAAATGTTACCGGTTATAGAGCTGCAGAAGATGATGAACTCGGAACGGATAGCAAGCTGCCAACGGTTGAAATCGTATTGAAGTAAGCTGCCAAGCTGCTTTACAAGAAAACGCGGAGATGAGCAGTATACATTGCAGATAGGATTCAAACGTCGTATGAAGAACACATTTTCAAAAAATAAAACTTGCTCCGGATTTTTGCTGATCGTATTTTCAGCATATATGCTATGCTATCTTCTCTCTCAAACAGTGCTTCGTGAGATTTATCTGTTTATAGCAGTTTGCGTTTTTAATGCACAAGCAACATCCGCAAACTGCATATCGCAAATATGCCGTTTTAATAGGCACTATTTTTGAAAATTGCGATAAATGGACAGCAGACCATTATTATTTGTGTCTATGGGCTGCATCTGGCATTTTCTGTTTTCCGGAAATGTATAATGCAGCTCTGATCACAACAGTTGGAAACGGGGCAGGAATTCTGCTTGGCCAGTTGTTGGGTGATTTCATCATCAAAATAAATGCAGCAAAAATCACGCCGGATCTGTACATAAATATCGGAGAAGAGTAATATATGGGAAGCTTCGGAAAGATATCGGTAAAATATGTGTTCAAGGCAGAGGAGTTCCAGAAGGCATTCGATACCCTTGCAGACCGCAACAGCGGCGCTGGCAAGGTGGTGCTGACCTTCGCCTGAGAGCAAGTGTCCTTTACATTATAAAAAGATAAACAAAAAGGAGCTGCTGCACAGTGTTTGTGCGGCGGCTCTTTTTTGCCTGCGGAGGACTTGACAAGAATGATATAAAGTGATATGATTTTGATATCACAAAGAAACGCTTCCACACCTTGTGAAGGAGGGAACTGTTATGGAAGAGAAAATTCTGCAGACGAAAAAGAACGGCATGGTCATGCTGCTGCTCACCCTGCTGGGCTATGCTGTTACCGTCCCGCTGTTTTTCTACAGCATCATTCTGCTGGACGAAAGCCTGTTTCCGGGCATCCTGCTCATGATCTTGTCCATCGCATACTGGGTGGCGGGCATTTTCCTGTTCTGCGGCCTGAAGGTGTTAAAGCCTCAGGAAGCACTGGTGCTCACCCTGTTCGGCGATTACATCGGCACTCTGAAGGGACAGGGCTTTTACTGGGTGAACCCCTTCTGCACCGCAGTCAACCCGGCAGCTGGCACCAAACTGAGCCAGAGCGGCGATGTGAACAGCGGCGAGACCGGCATGGCGGCCCTGCTTAAGGCAGGTAACAGCAGTCCCCAGACCGCAGAATCGACCAGCAAGAAGATCTCGCTAAAAATGATGACCCTCAACAACTCCCGCCAGAAGATCAACGATTGTCTGGGCAACCCGGTGGAGATCGGCATTGCGGTCATCTGGCGCGTGACCGATACCGCAAAGGCCGTGTTCAATGTGGACAACTACAAGGAGTACCTCTCCCTGCAGTGCGACAGCGCTCTGCGCAATGTGGTGCGCGTTTACCCCTATGATGTGGCTCCCAATGTGGACACCACCGGCGACGGCGTAGCCGATGAGGGCAGTCTGCGCGGCTCCTCGGAGGTGGTAGCCGCCCGCATCCGGGACGAGATCCAGAAGAATGTAGCCGAGGCCGGCATCGAGGTAGTGGAAGCCCGCATCACCTATCTGGCCTATGCGCCGGAGATCGCGGCCGTGATGCTGCAGCGCCAGCAGGCAAGCGCCATCATCGATGCCCGCAAGATGATCGTGGACGGTGCTGTGGGCATGGTGGAAATGGCCCTTGAACGCCTGAATGAGAACAAGGTAGTGGAGCTGGACGACGAGCGCAAGGCGGCAATGGTCTCCAACCTGCTGGTGGTGCTGTGCGGCAACCGTGATGCCCAGCCCATCGTGAACAGCGGCAGCCTGTACTGATGGCAGAACCAAAAAAGCAGGTGCCCCTGCGCCTGAACGCGAAGCTCTACGATGCCCTTGCCGCCTGGGCCGAAGATGACTTCCGCTCGGTGAACGGGCAGATCGAATATCTGCTGACGGAGTGCGTGCGGCAGCGCAAAAAGAACGGCAAGTATGTCTCGGACCAGATCGATGTGCCGCCTGAACTGGATATCAAATAAATACCAATTGGCCCCGGCTGTGCGGATGAACTTTGCATGGCCGGGGTTTGTGTTTATCGGTGGCTCCCTAAAGGCTGAAAATGAATTTCCAGCCGCAAAATAACGAAAATACATTGACACAGTCGGCTGATCGTGATAGACAGCAAAAACAAGACTGTCCGTCAGCTCAAGATCGACCGCGACACCATGGCAGAGGTTACGGTGCTGGGTATGCTGGGCAACCCGGTAGGCACCACCCAAATGCAGATCAGCATTGCCCATGGCTTTGGCGATGGCAGGGAAGAAAGCTGCGGCTACGCCCGCGACGCAGTCTCGCGCCTGCTGCAGGGCGAGAGCATCGATTTTTACCGTGCTCAATCAGGTGGACTACGACAACTATATGGGCCGCAAGTACTACAAATCCTACTCAAAGTATGGAAAGTACGGTTATTACAAAAAGTATTATAAGCGGAGCCACGAAGCAGAGAAAAAATGAGCGGATCTACGGATTATCATGCGCACTTCGCCTTGGGAAAGATGCCTCTTTCAGCCGGCTGCTTCATGAGGAAACTGATGGGGAAGGAACGTCTTTTTGTAAAGAAGTGTGGAGCTTCTGTCTTTTTGTGCAAAAAAACTTGCGAATCAAAGGACAAAGTGTTAAACTGAAAAAGAGAACATGTATGGTAAACTTGCGGGGGTGTACGAATGAAGATACTGGTCGTCGATGATGGACAGCTTGCGATCAACTCGCTGATCCGCATCCTGTGCCGCGTTGCACCCGACTGCGACTATATCAGCGCCATGACGACCGAGGATGCACTGAGCTGGATGCGTCAGGGGCCGATGGACGCGGCTTTCCTCAATCTGGAAATGCCCGGCATGAACGGGCTTGCTTTGACGCGCATGATCCAGAAGCTGCAGCCGCGCTGCAACATCATTGTGGTAACAGAGCACCCGGAGTATGCGCTGGAAGCGCTGCAGATCTTCGTGAGCGGCTTTTTGCTCAAGCCTGCAAACGAGGCGGATGTGCGCAATGTGCTGGAGCATCTGCGCTACCCGCCGGAGAATGCCCCTGTCGGCATCAAGATCCAGTGCTTTGGCAATTTTGAGATCTTCGTGGGTGGGCGCGCTCTGGCCTTCAAGCGCAGCAAGAGCAAGGAGCTGCTGGCCTATCTGGTGGATCGCAATGGTGCCACCTGCACCAACGGCGAAATGCTGGCCGTGCTGTGGGAGGATAAGCCCGACACCGCATCGTTGCACAGCCATCTCCGCAATCTGATCTTTGACCTGAGCCATACGCTGGAGGATGCAGGTGTTACCGGCCTGCTCATCCGCGGCCGCAGCACACTGGCGCTGGACACCAGCAAGGTGGATTGTGATTATTACAATTTCCTGCGGGGCAACCGCTCGGCCACCAATTCCTATCGCGGCGAGTATATGACCCAGTATTCTTGGGCAGAGGTGACCCGTTCAGCGCTGCGCCAGCAGGCAAATGTGCAGAAAACAGCCTCGATCCCCAGTTACTATGTGCCGCCTACCGGCTTTTAAACCAGAAAGAACACCTCAGAAAATCGCTCGATTTTCTGAGGTGTTTTTTCTTGACATGAAAATACCCCCAGAGCACTCAGAGTTTTGTTTTTACTCTGTCTACTCTAGGGGCAGCGTATCAAAAGTAAAGGGGCTTTGTGTGCAATTATTTATTGCTGCGCAAAAATTTTGATCTCATCCTTATCCATAAAGGCGGCACCGGAAAAACCGGAAGCTTCCAGCTGGCCCAACTGTTTGCCCAGCTTCTTGGCCTGCTGCAGAACGGTGACATTGTAGCTGCTGCGCAGGTCTGCAGCCTTGGCAAGAACGGCGGTGAAGTCGGCATCCTTGCCGTACAGCAGGGCGATCTTCTGCTTTGCGCCGGGGATCTGGTAGCCCTGTTCCAGCAGGATGCCACACACCCGCTCGAAGCCGATGGAGAAGCCCACGGCGGGCACCTGAGTGCCCAGGAACTTGCCCACCATGTTGTCGTAGCGGCCGCCGCCGGCCACGGCACCGCTGAACTGCGGACAGGTGATCTCAAACACCATGCCGGTGTAGTAGCCCTGACCGCGCACCAGACTGGGGCAGTAGGCTACCTGATAGCGGCCTGCAGCCATGGCGTTGGCGGTAGCAAGGACATACTTGAGGTCGTCGGCAATGGCGGGGTCTGCGCAGCGGGCAGCCACGGCATCCAGCGTGACTTCGCCTGCGGCAATGAAGTCGGCCAGTGCGTTGATGGCATTTTCCGGCAGCTGCTTTTCGGTCAGCTCAGCCTTCACACCATCGGCGCCGATCTTGTCCATCTTATCAAAGGTGATGCAGACGGAATCCAGCGTATCAGCGGAAAAACCCATGCTCTCCAGCATCCCGCGCAGGATGCGGCGGTCATTGATGTTGACGGTGAAGCCGGTGAAGCCGATGTTCAGCAGGGCACGGGTGGTCACGTCGATCAGTTCCACCTCGGCATTGGGGGAAGAATCGCCCAGAATGTCGATATCGCACTGTACGAACTCGCGCAGACGGCCCTTCTGCGGGCGCTCGGCGCGGAACACACGGTCGGTCTGGATCACCTTGAAGGGGCTGGGCAGCTTATCCTTGTTGGCGGCATAGTAGCGGCTCAGCGGCAGGGTCAGGTCATAACGCAGGCCCATATCGGAAAGCTGCTTGGGGTCGCCGGTGTTCAGGGCAGCGGTGAGCTTATCGCCGCGCTTGAGCACCTTGAAGATCAGGTTCAGGTTGTCGCCGCCGTCGGATTTGTCCAGATTTTCCATATCCTCCAGCATGGGGGTGGAAATGCGCTCGAAGCCGGACGCGCGGTAGGTCTCCAGAATTTTGCCCTGAATGTAATCGCGCAGGGTCTGCTCTGCGGGCAGCAGGTCGCGCATGCCCTTCAATGCCTGTGTTTTCATAAGATGGTTCCTCTCTATATAAATCAATGTAAATACCTTTACCTTATTCATTATAAAGAAATCTGCCGTTTTGTCAATTGAAATGGGCACACTGTAAAGGGAAAACCATTCGGAGGACAGACGATGAAACAACAATTTACAGCAAAACATCCGTGGACCATCCTTGCGGCGGGCGCAGCCATTCAGGTGCTCACGGGCATCCCGGCGGCGTGGGGCGTGTTCCAACAGCCGGTGATGGAGGAGTACGGCCTGAGCGAGCAGGGGGCAGGCTATGCCTTCGGCATCCTCATTGCGGCGTTCGGCGTGGGGTGCGTCCTCGGCGGCTTTCTGCAGGACAGCCGAGGCCCGCGGTGTGCGGCTCTGTGGGGGACAGCACTGCTGTGCGGCGGATTTTTTGCAGCGGCCATGCTGCCGGGCGGCAGTGCGGTCAGCTTCTTTCTGACATTCAGCATCCCGGCGGGGCTGGGCACGGCGTTTCTGTACCCGTCCATCCAGTCCTGCGCACAGAAGTGGTATGCCGGGCGCAAGGGCCTTTCCACCGGCGTGATCGGCGGGGCGGTGGGGCTTTCCGGTGCGTTCCTCACCGTGTTCGTGCGCACAGCGGTCAGCGGCTTTGGGATCGTGCAGGGCATCCGGGGCGCATTTTGGGCACTGGGGGCCGTCACGCTGCCCGTCTGCCTTGCGGGCAGTCTGCTGCTGCAGGACCCGCCGGAAAGCAGACAAAACCAGCAGGGAAGCGGCAAAAATGAGATCGACCTTTCCCCGTGGCAGATGCTGAAAACAAAGCAGTACTGGCTGTGCGCAGGCGCGGTGTGTTTTTCCACCCCGGCGGTGCTTCTGTTCAGCCCCATCATCCTGAAGCTGGGCGTGGAGCGGGGGCTGGACGAGAACGCTGCTCTGTGGAGCGTGGTGCTGGGCAGCGTGGGCAGTGCGGCGGGCCGCCTGCTGATGCCCATGCTCAGCGATAAAATTGGCCGCAGGCCCACCGATCTGCTGCTGTTTGCAGTGTCGCTGGGGCTTTCGGCAGGGTTTGCGTTTGCGCAGGGCTGGTGGGTGATCGCCTGTTATGCGGGGCTTACCTTCTGCTATTCCGGCCTTGCAGCAGTGCTGCCCGCCCTTTCCACCGATCTGTTCGGCCTGCCGCACGCAGGGGTGAACTACGGTTTTCTGGCACTGGGGCAGAGCGTGGGCAGTCTGGCCTTTCCGTTTGCAGCAAATCTCTGGGGGTTGGAAGCCGGGCGGCACTGGCTTGCCGTGGGCGGCGCGGCGGCGGGCTTTGCGGCCATGTGGGTACTGAAGCCTGCCGGGCAGACACCGCGCAGGCAGGACACAGGAGCGTGAAATTTGCCCTCTTGACATAGTTGACAAAAACTTGACGAATGAAATGACAAAAGCATCCGAATTGACAGTTAGCGGAAGGCAACTGCAAATAGTTTTGATGTTTTTTACCGGAAATGTATTGCAAAATCCGTCAGCTTTCTCTATAATAAAATCATGCGTGGTAGTACCGGTGAAGGCGCTGAAAGAGAGCGGCGCACCCGGTCAAATGCAAGCAGCAAAGGGCAGCGGCTGTGCCGGCAGGGCGCGGCGGCGGCTTTGTGTTGCAAAGCAACATTTGTCAAAAGGAGAGTATGATTATGACCTATTCGCAGCAAGTACAGAATATGTGCCCGATCACCAAAGGTCCTAAGCATGGTCCGGCTCCCATCCCCGAAGAGGGCGCATGGGTCAAGGCCTATGAGATCAAGGACATCAGCGGCTACACCCACGGTGTGGGCTGGTGCGCACCTCAGCAGGGCACCTGCAAGCTGTCCCTGAACATCAAGAACGGTGTCATCGAGGAGGCTCTGGTGGAGACCATCGGCTGCTCCGGTATGACCCACTCTGCTGCTATGGCAGGCGAGATCCTGCCCGGCAAGACCATTCTGGAAGCTCTGAACACCGACCTGGTGTGCGATGCCATCAACGTTGCTATGCGCGAGCTGTTCCTGCAGATCGTCTACGGCCGCAGCCAGACCGCTTTCTCTGAGGACGGTCTGCCCATCGGCGCAGGTCTGGATGACCTGGGCAAGGGCCTGCGCTCCATGACCGGCACCATCTTCTCCACCAAGGAAAAGGGCGTCCGTTATCTGGAGCTGACCGAGGGCTACATCAACAAGCTGGCTCTGGATGCCAACGATGAGGTCATCGGCTATCAGTTCGTCAAGCTGGGCAAGATGATGGAGGATATCCGTCACGGCAAGACCCCCAACGAGGCTTACGAGAAGAACGTGGGTACTTACGGCCGCTTCAGCGCAGAGCAGGGTGCTGTGAAGTACATTGACCCGCGTGAGGAATAAGAGAGGAGGAACAACTCATGGCAACTTTTGAATCTATGGATCGCCGCATGCCGAAAATCGAGGCATGCCTGAAGGCTAACGGCCTGGAGTCTCTGGACGCTTGCAACGAGATGCTCCTCGCAAAGGGCATCGACTGCGACAAGATCGTGCGCGGCGTTCAGCCCATCTGCTTTGATAACGCTGTCTGGGCATACACCCTGGGCACCGCTATCGCCGTCAAGCGCGGCCTGACCGATGCTGCCGAGTGCGCTGCTGCCATCGGCGAAGGTCTGGAAGCTTTCACCATCCCCGGCTCTGTCGCTGAGCAGCGTCAGGTCGGTCTGGGCCACGGCAATCTGGGCGCTCGTCTGCTGAGCGAGGACACCACCTGCTTCGCTTTCCTGGCAGGCCACGAGTCCTTTGCTGCTGCTGAGGGTGCTATCGGCATCGCCCGCACCGCAAACAAGGTCCGCAAGACCCCCCTGCGCGTCATCCTGAACGGCCTGGGCAAGGATGCAGCTTACATCATTTCCCGTATCAACGGCTTCACCTATGTTCAGACTGAGTACGACATCCCCACTCAGACCCTGACCGTCGTCAAGGAGATCCCCTTCTCCGAGGGCGAGCGCGCAGCTGTCAAGTGCTACGGCGCAAATGACGTTATGGAAGGCGTTGCCATCATGAAGAAGGAGGACGTTCAGTGCTCCATCACCGGCAACTCCACCAACCCCGTCCGCTTCCAGCATCTGGTTGCCGGCACCTACAAGAAGTGGGCCATCGAGAACGGCAAGAAGTACTTCTCCGTCGCTTCCGGCGGCGGCACGGGCCGTACCCTGCACCCCGATAACGTGGCCGCAGGCCCCGCAAGCTATGGCCTGACCGACTCTCTGGGCCGTGTGCACGGTGATGCTCAGTTCGCTGGCTCTTCCTCCGTGCCCGCACACGTTGAGATGATGGGCCTGATCGGTATGGGCAACAACCCCATGGTCGGCGCTACCGTCGCATGCGCTGTTGCTGCAGCTCAGGCTAACGCCTAAGTCTTTTCTAAGTTTCAGCGAGGGGGAACTGCTTTCCGAATGAGCAGCTCCCCCTTTTTTGCTGATAGATGTCCGAACACAAGCAACCCGAATATGAGAAGGAAGAAACAATGAAAAAGAATCAGATCCGCAAGAGCGTGGCTGCGCTGGCCATGGCGGTTGTTGTGGGTGTCAGTCTGCTGGGCTACGGCTGCGGCAGCAAGCCCGCTTCCACCGCAGGCGGCGTGTCCGGTGATTTCATCGGCACTGCCAAGGGTATGGGCGGCGATGTTACCGTTACCCTGACGCTGGAAGACGGCAAGATCACCGGCTGCACCGCTGAGGGCAAGGATGAGACCCCCGGCATCGGTACGCTGGCACTGGAGCAGCTGCCCGCTCAGATCGCTGAGACCGGCAGTATCGCCGTGGACGGCGTGTCCACCGCGACCATCACCTCCAACGCCATCAAGGAGGCAGCAGCCGCTGCCCTGACTGCCGCCGGCCTGAACGCCGACGACTATAAGATCGAGGTCAAGGCCGACGCGACCAAGGCCGAGGATTCCACCGTTGACGCTGACGTTGTCATCGTGGGTGCAGGTGGCGCAGGCATGACCGCTGCCATCACCGCTGCTGCCGAGGGCAAGAGCGTTGTGATCGTGGAGAGCCAGGCCATGGTGGGCGGCAACTCTGTGCGCGCTACCGGCGGCATGAACGCCGGCAAGACCGTGTATCAGGATGAGAACGAGTTCGGCGAGTCTGCCGGTGTCGAAAAGACCCTGAAGACTGCTGCTGAAAAGTACGCTGACAACGAGACCATCACCGCTCTGGCAAAGACCGTCTCTGAGCAGTGGGCTGAGTATCAGGCCAACCCCACCGGCTACTTCGACTCTGTTGAGCTGATGGAGCTGGACACCATGATCGGCGGCAAGGGCATCAACGACCCTGCTCTGGTGGAGACCCTGTGCTCCAACTCTGCTGATGCCATCGACTGGCTGGACGAGCACGGCATCACCCTGCACAGTGTTTCCAGCTTTGGCGGCGCATCCGTCAAGCGCATCCATCGCCCTGTGAACGCAGAGGGCAAGACCGTTTCTGTCGGTTCCTACATGATCCCCCTGCTGGAGGAGAACTGTGAGAAGGCTGGTGTTCAGATCCTGCTGAACACCACCGCCAACGAGATCCTGACCGATGCGAGCGGCGCTGCTGTGGGCATCAAGGCCACCGGTTCTACCGGCGAGACCGTCACTGTGAACGCCAAGGCTGTGGTGCTGACCACCGGCGGCTTCGGCGCAAATCTGGACATGGTCACCGAGTACAAACCTGAGCTGAAGGGCTTCATGACCACCAACGCTGCCGGCGCTCAGGGTCAGGGCATTGAGATGGCGACCGCGATCGGCGCTGGCACCGTGGATATGGACCAGATCCAGATCCACCCCACCGTTGAGGCCAACACCGCTGCCCTGATCACCGAGGGTCTGCGCGGCGACGGCGCTGTGCTGATCAACGCCGAGGGCAAGCGCTTCATCGACGAAGTGGGCACCCGTGACGTGGTCTCTGCTGCTGAGATCGCTCAGACCGGCAGCTACAGCTGGCTGGTGGTCGATCAGGCTATGGTCGATGCTTCCAGCGTCATTCAGGGCTACATCAAGAAGGGCTTCACCGTGACCGGCGAGACCTACGAGGAGCTGGGCAAGGCAATGGGCGTTGATGAGGCTGCTTTTGCCGAGACCATGAAGACTTGGAATGGCTATGTTGAGGCCAAGAATGACCCCGACTTTGGCCGCACCAGCTTTGCAAACCCGCTGGATACTGCTCCGTACTATGCAATCAAGGTCACTGCTGGTGTGCACCACACCATGGGCGGCCTGACCATCAACACCAACACCGAAGTCCTCAAGGAGGACGGCACTGTAATCCCTGGCCTGTTTGCAGCAGGTGAGGTCACTGGCGGTGTGCACGGTGCAAACCGTCTGGGCGGCAACGCTGTTGCAGACTTCACCGTGTTTGGCCGCATTGCAGGTAAGGCTGCCAGCGACTACGCTGCATGAGTACCCGCAAAGCACCTGAAAACGCTTCCGGCTCCAAAGGTCTGAAACCATGGATGAAGAACCTGATCTTTGCTGCAGTGATCCTTGTGCTGGCAGCAGCGCTGTATTTCGGCGTGCGCGCAGCACACAGCAGCAAGGGCAGCGGTCTGCAGGCCACCGTCGATTTTGGCGATGGCATCACCGAGACTCTGCCGCTGGATACAGACCACGATTACCTGTATGATGTGGGCAATTATGTCGTGCATCTGCAGGTAAAGGATGGTGCCATCGCGTTTTTGGACAGTCAGTGCCCGGATCATGTGTGCGAGCAATTCGGCTGGCTGGACAAGGACGGCGCATGGGCTGCATGCGTCCCTGCCGGGGTGTATGTGGTAGTGGAAACTACAGCTGAATAAAGATCGTGCTTCAAAAAAGAGGCAGTACCCTGCAAGAGCGGGGCACTGTCTCTTTTGTTTTGTCTGGAAGGCAAAAGAAGGCACGGTGTGAAAGTTGGATAAAACTTTGACATAAATGCGTCAAAACAAAATTTAGACGCTTGTGTAATAGACGAAAATGCGATAAACTAACAATAAACTCTTTATCGCGCGCTTTTGCAAAGCCTGCGCCCGATACCGAAACCAGGGCATGCCCTGAAAGATACAGGAGGAAACAGCAAGCATGATCTTTAAAAAGAAGCAGGATGCTGCAGTACAGCAGACGGCTGCGGGTGAGGCAAAGCCCGCAGCGAAGGGCGGCAAAGCAGCAGCCTTTTTCCGCAAGAACTGGAAATGGATGGTGCCGGTGGTGTGCGTGGCCGTGCTGGGCGGATGGTTCATCCTGCGCCCGGACAAGGCACAGGACACCAATGTGGATGTGAGCTATGTGCAGACCACGCCGGAAAAGCGGGATCTGTCCAACTCCCTCAGCGGCACCGGCACTCTGAACCCGGCCAATACATATAACGTCAAATCGCTGGTGGCAGGCAAGGTGCTCACCAGCACCATTGAGGAAGGCGACATTGTAGAGGAAGGCACTGTGCTGTACACGGTGGATGCCTCCGATGCCACCACCAAGGCAGAGCAGGCATCCATCACCCTGCAGCAGGCACAGCGCAGCTACGATAAGACCGTGGACCGCCAATATGTGCGCGCCGAGGTGGCAGGTGTTGTGAGTACCCTCAAGGTAGCCAAGGGCGACGAAGTGACCAGCGGTCAGGAAGTGGCGGTCATCCGTGACAGCTCCAAAATGGTGCTGCAGCTGGAGTTCCCGGCAGCGGATGCCGCCACCTTCTCGGTGGGCCAGAGCGCAGAGGTGACGCTGGACGGTACCTTTGAAATGCTGACCGGCACCGTGACCGCTGTGACCGGTACCGATGCCCTGAGCACCGGCAACCTGCTCACCCGCACCGTGACCATTGCTGTGCGCAATGCAGGCGGCCTGACCACTGCGCAGGCAGCAACGGCAACCATCAATGGCGTGAACTGCATTGCTGCCAAGTGCTTTGAGTATCAGGCGGAGCGCACCCTGACTGCCCTTGCCGCCGGTACCGTGACGGCCATCAATGTGCCGGAAGGCGGAGCCGTGAACAAGGACGATATCGTGCTGCAGATCAGCGGCGAGGACCTTACCGAGGCCATCCAGTCCGCAGCCGAGACCTTGCGCAGCGCAGAGCTGAACATGGATAACCTGCAGGAGGCCATGAACAACTACACGGTCACTTCGCCCATCAGCGGCACCATCATTGAAAAGAACGCCAAGGCCGGTGATGCACTGGCCACCGGTGCCGACCTGTGCACCATCTACGACCTGAGCTATCTGGTCATGGTCATCAATGTGGACGAGCTGCAGGTCAGCGATGTCTCGGTGGGCCAGAGCGTACAGGTGACGGCGGATGCAGTGCCGGATAAGACCTATACCGGCACAGTGACCCGTGTTTCCATGAAGGGTACCTCCAGCGGCGGCACCACCACCTACCCGGTCACGGTGCGCATCGATGAGACCGAGGGTCTGCGCCCCGGCATGAATGCCAACGCAGAGATCGTGACCGCGGAGGCGGGGAACGCTCTGGCGGTGCCCAATGCAGCCATCGTGCGCGGCGGCTATGTGTTGGTGACCAAGGATTCGCCCAGTGCCGCCAATGCAGACCCCGATATGACCGCACCGGAAGGCTATGTGTACGTTCCGGTCAAGACTGGTGTGAGCGACGATGACTATACCCAGATCATCAGCGGTGTTACCGGTAATGACACCGTGGCCTATGACCCCAGCTCTGTGAGCACCGATGACTATTACGACGATGGCAGCAGTGTCATGATGTTTTAACGCAGGAGGAAGCGATGAGCGCTCTGATCGAGTTTGATGAGGTGTGCAAGTATTACCAGATGGGTGATACCACGGTAAAAGCAGCAGACCACATCACCATGAAAATCGAAAAAGGCGAGTTCGTGGCCATCGTCGGCCAGTCCGGTTCCGGCAAGTCCACCTGTATGAACATCATCGGCTGTCTGGATGTGCCCACCCACGGAACCTACCGGCTCAACGGCAGGGATGTGGGCAAGATGAACCGCAACGAGCTGGCTGCGATCCGCAACGAGATGCTGGGCTTTATCTTCCAGCAGTACAATCTTTTGCCAAGGCTCAACCTGATGGAGAACGTGGAGGTGCCGCTGGTGTATGCGGGCATTGGCCGCGCCGAGCGCCACGCCCGGGCCAAAGAGGTGCTGGAGCAGGTGGGTCTGGGCGATAAGCTCAGGAACCGCCCCAACCAGCTTTCCGGCGGCCAGCAGCAGCGTGTTTCCATCGCCCGGGCACTGGTGCGGAACCCGGCGGTCATTCTGGCCGACGAGCCTACCGGCGCACTGGACAGCCACACCGGCCGCGAAGTGCTGGGAATGCTGCAGCAGATGCACGATGAGGGCCACACCGTGGTGCTCATCACCCACGATAATTCCATTGCGGTGCAGGCAGACCGCATCATCCGTCTGGAGGACGGGCGGGTGGTCTACGATGGCGATGCCCATGCACCGGAAGCCATGGTGCAGCCCACGCTGCTGCCGGAAACGCCGGATGAGGAGGAGAAAGCATGATCATTGAAACCTTCCGTCAGGCCATCCAGAACGTGTGGAGCAACAAGCTGCGCACCTTCCTTACCATGCTGGGCATCATCATCGGTGTTATGGCAGTCATCGTCATCGTGGGCTTGGGCAACGGCATGACCAAGAGCATGCGCGACAGCTTTTCGGCACTGGGCACCAACACCCTTTCGGTGCAGGTGTGGGGCAACGGCTCCCGCACTGTTCCGGTGGAGGAAATGTACAAGCTGCCCACGAAGTACCCGGAGCTGATCCAGTCCATTTCGCCGCAGATCGATTTCAGCGGCAGCGGCACGCTGAAGATCGGAACCAACAGCTACCGCTGGTCCAACATCAGCGGTGTGGACGAAAACTATTCCGTTATGAAGAACTACCAGATCGCGCAGGGACGCGGTCTGCAGTACATGGATATCAAGGACAACAAGCAGGTGTGCGTCATCGGCGATTATCTGAACCGCGTAGCCTTTGGCGGCAACGGCTTGGGCCAGACGCTTAAGATCGGTGCCAACAAGTTCCGCATCGTGGGCGTGCTGGCGGCAAAGGTGAGCGACCCGGACATGCAGCAGGGCAGCGACGACGACTGCGTTTATCTGCCCTATACCACGGCCATGCGCCTGTCCAGCCAGAGCATAGTGAGCAACTATGCCGCAGTCATGGAGGATGAGAGCCGCGCCAACGAAGCAAAGTCTGCAGTGGAAGGCGAGCTGCAGCACCTGCTTGGCTCGGATAACGGCTACTATGTCTACAGCGCCAGTGAGTGGCTGGAGGAAATGAACAAGATGATCAACATGGTCATCGTGATCCTGACCGGCATTGCCAGCATTTCGCTGCTGGTGGGCGGCATTGGCATCATGAACATCATGCTGGTGTCGGTGACTGAGCGCACCCGCGAGATTGGTATTCGCAAGGCACTGGGTGCCAAGGAACGCACCATTCTGTCGCAGTTCGTGGTGGAAGCAGCCACCACCTCGGCGCTGGGCGGTGTACTGGGTATTGCACTGGGCTACATCGTATCCATGGTGGCGAACCGGCTGCTGCCCATGTTCACCAGCGGCACAACGGTCACGGTCAGCCCGTCCTTCAACTCCATTGCGGTGGCCTTTGGCATCTCGGTGGGGATTGGCGTGCTGTTCGGCTACCTGCCCGCAAAGCGCGCAGCGCGGCTCAACCCCATTGAAGCATTGCGCTATGACTGAACTCTTCTCAGCCGGCGTTGCGCCGGACTGCCAAACACCAAGGAAGGGGAATATACCTATGAAAAAACGTCTTTTCGCATGTCTGCTTGCAGCATGCCTGGCTGTATCCGTGCTGGTGCTTCCGGCATCGGCGGCCAGCCTGAACAACTCGGCCATCCAGACGGCCATCACGCTGGGCGCTATGGATACCAGCCAGACCGGCAGTCTGGATGCTGCCGTCACCCGCGGTGCATTTGCCAAGATGCTGGTCTCCTTTTCGGCCTACCGCGAAAGCGCCAGCCAGCAGGGTAATCTGGGCACACTGTATAAGGATGTGCCCGGCAGCTCTCAGTGGGCACCCTATGTGCGCATTGCGGTGCAGCAGGGCTGGATGAACGGCTATACCGATGGTACATTCCGCCCGGATAATGTGGTCACGCTGGAAGAAGCCTGCACCGCAGCGCTCAAGCTGCTGGGCTATAAAATGACCGACCTCAACGGCGTGTTCCCGACGGCACAGCTGAACAAGGCGCAGGAACTGGGCCTGCGCAACCAGCTGAACCGCAGCCAGAGCGAGGCCATGAACTATGAGGACTGTGCTCTGCTGCTGTATAATACCCTCACCGCCAACACCGCTTCCGGCAGCGCTTACGGTACCAGTCTGGGCTTTACCGTCTCCAATGGCCAGGTGGACACCTCTACCGTGATGCTCAAGAGTCTGAAGGGCCCCTTTGTGGCAGCGGAAGGCACCCAGCTGCCTTTTACGCCGTTGAGCGTGTACCGCAACGATAAGGTCTCGGCTTCGGCAGAGTTGAACCGTTACGATGTGTATTATTACAGCGAGAGTCTGCAGACGGTATGGATCTATACTCGCCGTGCTGCGGGCCGCATCACTGCGGTTTCGCCCAGTGCAAGCGCTCCCACGGCGGTTACAGTGGCGGGCACCAGCTATAAGCTGGGCAGCACAGCAGTGGCTTCCAAGGTGTCCAGCCTGAACGGCGGCGGCGTGGGCGAAGTGGTTACTCTGCTGCTGGGCATGAACAATGAGGCGGCGGATGTTATTACCGGCGCAGAGGCCGACGAGGTGTTCTACGGCGTGGTGCAGGGCGCAGCCCGCAGCCTTGTGGAAGATAACGGCGCGGATGTGCTGCAGCGCGTGGCTGTCATGTGTACCGATGGTGTTCAGCGCACTGTGAATGTGGACAAAAGCCTGAACTACCCCAAGGGCTGGCTGGTAGAGATCCGCGTAACGCCGGAAGGCGAGTCCGTGAGCGGCATCGAGAACAAGGTCGTTGCCGGCAAGGTCAATGCAGATGCAACGGCACTGGGCAGCTATGCCCTTGCCGACGATGTACAAATTCTGGATACAACTGCGGAGGGTGTGGCTGGGACGGTTCGTCCCAGCCGCCTAGCGGGGACAGACCTGAATCTTCTGAACGTCCGCTACTATACGCTGAATGAGAAGGGCGAGATCGACCGCCTGATCCTGAATGATGTCACCGGCGACCTGTGGACCTACGGCGTGCTGGATGATATCAAGAATGTGGCAGTCAACTACTCGGAACTGCAGACGCTGGCCAAGATCATTTCCACCGGCAAGAGCGACAGCACGGATACGCAGGATAAGATTGTGGACGACCTGAAGGATGTTCTGGTGCCCACCACCAGCGAAGTGCTGTGGGGTGTGATCAACGGCGACATCCTCTCCACTCTGTGGCAGAAGATCACAGCCAACACGGATAGCCTGCTCAGCCTTGGTCTGCGGCAGGTGGGCAGCCTTGTAGGCGAACCGTATGCGTCCATCTTCCGCTATATTGGCGGCGGTGCTACCTATGTGTGCTATGTCAATGGTTCGCAGGTAGCTTTCACCACCAACGTCAAATATCCGGTGCTGGTAGGCGGTGTTGCAGCCCGCAGAGAGACGACCGGCAGCGTGCGGACGATGGTCCAGCTCATGCCCATGAAGATCGATCAGGTGGGTGCAGCGTCGGTCATGAGCAACGGCACCCGCTTTGAGATGGCGGACGAC
The DNA here is from genome assembly GCF_003604105.1 of Faecalibacterium sp. AF10-46. Lineage (NCBI taxonomy): Bacteria > Bacillati > Bacillota > Clostridia > Eubacteriales > Oscillospiraceae > Faecalibacterium > Faecalibacterium sp. AF10-46. Next base: position 59,957 of record NZ_QVGY01000001.1, read on the forward strand.
GCACAGGTGTATCTGTGGTACAAGGGTCAGTACTACGCCACCAAGCTGACCGAGGTCAACTCGGAGGGCTACTACCTGACCGGCTGGTACGATAACTTTGGCTGTGCTGCGGGCAAGCGCGTGCGTGTGATCGTGGCCGTTAAAAAGGACTGATGGATTATTACAGCGTCCCGCGCCGCATTCTGCGCGGGGCAAGGCAGTTGGTGTACCCACGCCGCTGCCCGTTTTGTGATCGGGTGCTGGGCAGTGTGCCTGTCTGCCCGGATTGTGCCGCAGAGCTGGAAGAGCTGCGCCGGAAGCCAGGAATGCGGCTGGACGCTTCTCAGCATTATTTAGGGGAACTGACCGGTGCAGCAGCACCGTTCCGGTATGAGGGCTGTGTGCGGCGCGGCATCCTGCATACCAAATACCATGCTGCACCGTGGACAGCGGTGGAGCTGGGCCTCTGGCTGGCAAAGCTGGCCTTTGGCAGCGAGATGCATATGGCCGGTGCAGAACCGGTGCCGGAGCTTGTGGAAGGCATGTCCCTTGGGTACGACTGCATCGTTCCCGTACCGGCATCCGGCAGAGCGCGCGGCTATAATGTGCCGCAGCTCATGGCGGTGCCGCTGGCCCGCGCACTGGGGATACCGCTGTACCCGAAAGCACTGGGCCGCACTCGTGCAAAGCGGCATCAGGCGGGCCTGCCCTTTGAGCAGCGCCTTGCCAATGTGGCGGGTGCCTTCCGGGTGACGGACACGGAACTTGTGGAGGGCAGAAAGGTGCTTTTGGTAGACGATGTGATTACCACCGGTGCCACGGCAGCAGCCTGCACACAGGCGCTGCTGGCAGCCGGTGCCGAAAGTGTGTTTGCAATTGCACTTGCCACTGTTGAATTTGAAACGTTTCCCGCAGGGAATCAGCCGCTGCAGGAAAACGAGCCGGAGTTTTGAAAATTTATTTGCAAAAAACTGGCAGAAAAAGCTTGACAAAACACCCTGAATCAAGTATACTAATTAAGCTGTGAGCGATAACCGTTTGCAGATATCCGGGTGTAGCGCAGTTTTGGTAGCGCGCTTGAATGGGGTTCAAGAGGCCGTGAGTTCGATTCTCGCCACTCGGACCATAAATCCAACGATTTCACGTTAGAAATCGTTGGATTTTTTTGTTTGTAGGCTGACCTCATTTGGTTTTGACCACAATTTTGACCACAATGCCAACGATTTTATCTGGTCTAATTAGTGCCGTTCCGTCCAATTTTCAGGCCGAAAACGCCTCGCTGAACAACTGGATCGCACTCTGCCGAATGGATTCCTGAACATGGAGATAATGCTCAGTCATCTCGGTGTCGGCGTGGCCTACGATGCTCTGGATGGTCTGAATATCCACGCCCAACGCCTGCATCTGCGACACATAGGTGTGGCGGCAGCTGTGCGGTGTGAGCAAGCGGACATCGCCCGCTTCTTCCAGAGATTTGCGGAACACATCCCGGAAATGGGTGGGGTTGCAGGGCAAGCCGGTCTTGGGGCTTTCCCAGATGAACTGGTCGGTGGTATCCCGCAGCTTGATGGCACACGGACGGACATTCAGCGGCACCGGAATATCCCGGATACTGTCTTTGGATTTCGGACTGCCGATGCTGACCGTACCTTTTACGACCTTTACGATGCAAGAGCTTGTCATTTCAATATGGACACCGGCTGCGTGGAGCTGCTACTCCGGGATGGCAGAAAAATCTCTATTGACTGCACCGGGGTCGAGGATGCGCTGGACGTGACCATGGCGCAGAGGCCGGAGTTGGACTAAAAAGAAGCATGGACGCCCCCGAAAAGGAGAGCGTCCATGCTTCTTGCTGTATCCGAATGGAGGAGATTGCGAAATCAGTGATTGTCCGGGCAGACGATTTCCAGCATCTGATCGAATACATCTTCCATCTGTCGTACCAGCGTGAACTGGGTGCGGGCACGGTCGAGGTTGTGGTTCGGGCGGGCAATATGGAAATAATGGTCGCCCTCCAGATAGTCGGTCAGGAAACGGATGCCGCATTCCAACGTCATGAGTTTGGCACCCCAAGCAAGACTCCTTTTTTCAGCTGTGTGCATGGTGGAGCCAGCAGTGGAAAGATAGCCTTTGGCAAACACTTCATACAGATGCAGGTCAAAGTGGACTCTGCTCTGGTCGGGTTCGTCCTCGGCGCAGTCGTTGGCACCGGTGCGGATGGAATCACCGAAATCATAAGCCGACAGACCCGGCATCACGGTGTCGAGGTCAATGACACAGATGCCTTTGCCAGTGGCTTCATCGAGCAGAACATTGTTGATTTTGGTATCATTATGGGTGACACGCAGCGGGATCTCACCAGCGGCCAGCTGATCCAGCAGAACGTGGCAGTCCTTTTCCCGTGCATGGATAAAAGCAATCTCCGGCGCAATGGTTTTGGCTCGACCCAGTGCATCGGCTGCAAGAGCTTTTTCAAAGTTTGCGTAACGGTTGGGCGTATCGTGAAAACGGGCAATGGTTTCGTGGAGGGTGGAAGCAGGATAATCGGCCAGCTGGTTCTGGAACTTGCCCAGTGTTTCTGCCACAGTGCGGAAGTCTGCCTCACAACCGACCTGTTGCAGACAGACGGTATTCTCTACAAAATCATAAGCTCTCCATGCATTGCCTTCCGTGTCGATATAGTAGGATGCACCGGACAGAGTGGGAATGACGTTCAGGCATTCCCGGCCAGGATCGCCGCCCTCTGCCTGAATCTTTGCCCGTAAATGCCGGGTCACGCCACAGATGTTTTCCATCAGTCCTGCTGGATCGGTGAATGTATCGGTGTTGATGCGCTGTAAGATAAAGCGTTTGGTATGATCTGCCCGCCAGACCACAAAGGTGTCATTGATGTGGCCCTCACCATAGTGGTGTGGATCGCAGACCATCGGCCCACCAAAATCAAAGGCGGATGCAGCGGCGCAGAGAATGGGTTCGGTGACAGGTTTCATTTGAAGTTCCTCGTTTCTTTATCTTTCATGCCGTTTTGCCGGGGCAGGGCGTTGTCCCTGCCGTACCTGACGGCGGTATTCGTTGGGAGTCAGCCCCTCCGCTTTGCGGAAGCACTGGGAAAAATAGCTGGGGGACGAAAAGCCCATCAGTTCGCTGATCTGGGCCAAGCTGTAACCTGTATTGCCCAGCATATATTTGCTTTCCTCAATGCGGCGGCGATTCAGATAGGTGATGGGAGAGATGCCGTACTCCTTTTGAAAGGTGTGGGCCAGATAATATTTGTTGATGTGTGCGATCTCTGCCAGACGGTCAAGTGAGATGTCCTCTCGGAAGTTGCTGTCCAGATATCGCTTGATCTCTACACACTCCCGGCTGTCAGACTGTGGCGTTTCTTCCACCTGCAAAGAGAGCGTTGTGCAGCGTACCAGCCAGATCAGCAGCACCTCCAGCAAGTCCTGACAGACGGTTTCGCAGCCATCCAGACTGCGGTCGGCTTCGGCAAGCAGCATATGCAGCAGAGTGACCATCCGTTCCCGGTTTTCACGGCAGTTGAAGATAGCATAAGAAGATTCAGCCTTGCCGAATAAGATCTCAATGCCAGCCACACCCAGAACGATATATTCAAGCGGTGAAGCGTTCAGACTCAATTCCGTGTGCTCCACCTGTGGATTGACGATGACCATATCATCCGGCTTGACCGGGTACAGCTGCCCGCTTAGGTAGAACTGTCCTTCTCCGCTCAGGCAATAGAACAGCTCCGTGCAGGAATGGGTGTGAGCCGTGCTGTTCCAGTCGCCGCCGAATTTGCTTTTGCTGATGTACAGCAAGCGAAAGGACTCACGGGGAGCGGGAGCATGACGGATATCAAAGCGTTCGGTGCTCATAACAGGCTCCTTTACAGCGAAACGCAATAAACATAAAAATAAAAACAAGAGACTAAAAATATAATCGCAAAAACCGATGCGTTGAATCGTGCGTTTTTCTCATTATAGGGGCAAAGAAGAAAAAATGCAAGCCCTGATTTTGGACAGGATAAATATTTTTGATGCCATTAAAGAATAAAAATATGTCAAACTGGTTACAAACGGGAAGAATGTACCAAAACAGACGGGACGAATTTAGCGCTTTTGCTGAAAGAAATTTCTAAAAAGCAAGATTTATAAAAAACGAAACAACAAACATCTTGTTGCAAAGGGTAAAAACCTCTATATTGAAATCAATAAATCACACGACCCTCTCGGACAAAACCTGTTTGTCCCGGTTGTGGTTTTGAACGGAATCTTTATGATGGAGGATACACTATGAAACGCATTTCTCGTCGCAATTTCCTGAAAGCGGCTGGCGTGGGTGCCGCTGCACTGGGACTGGCCGCCTGCGGCAGTTCTTCCAGCTCTACCGGTTCCAGCACGACTTCTTCGGCTGCTGCCTCTGCCACGCCTGCGGAGGATGTGACCATCAAAGTCGCTGCCATTGAGACCGCTTACGGCTCCGAGATGTGGCAGAAAGTCACCGAAGCCTTTACCGCCCAGACGGGCATCAAGGTTGAACTGACCACCGACAAGAACCTGGAAGATGTCATCGGCCCCTCCATGCAGGGCGGCGATTACCCGGATGTGATCCATCTGGCTACCGGTCGTGAAGCTGCTCTGACCGAGCAGTTCATCAAGGGCAATCTGATCGCTGACATCACCGATGTGCTGAGCATGACGGTTCCCGGTGAGAGCAAGAAAGTCAGCGAGAAGATCGCCGGCGGCTTTACCGATACTTCTCTTACCAACCCTTACGGCGATGGCAAGACCTATCTGGCTCCCATGTTCTACAGCCCCTGCGGTCTGTTCTACAACGCAGGGTTCCTGAAAGAAAAAGGCTGGGATGTGCCCACCACATGGGATGAAATGTGGGAACTGGGTGACAAGGCGGCTGCGGAGGGTACCTACCTGTTCACTTACCCCACCACCGGCTACTTTGATGCATTCTTCTATGCGCTGATGTATGCAGCAGGCGGCCCCGACTTCTTCAACAAGGCGACCCATTATGAAGAAGGCATCTGGGACACTGCCGAAGCACAGACCTGCTTTGACATCGTGACCAAACTGGCCTCCTACACCAACCCCATCACTCCGGCACAGGCGAACGATCAGGACTTTACCCAGAATCAGCAGCTGGTGCTGGATAACAAGGCTCTGTTCATGCCCAACGGTACATGGATCGTGGGCGAAATGGGCGAAGCTCCCCGCGCGGATGGCTTCGAGTGGGGCATGACTGCTCTGCCTGCAGTCAAGGCTGGCGGCGATCAGTACAGCTATACATGGTTTGAGCAGGCATGGATTCCGGCAGGTGCGGAGCATCTGGATGCTGCCAAGCAGTTTGTAGCCTACCTGTACAGCGACGAAGCCTGCAAGCTGTTTGCCGAAAGCGGCGCGATCCAGCCTGTGCTGGGGATTGCCGATGATTTGGACGGCGACAACAAGATGTTCTACTCCATCTACGACAACGGCGCAAAGGCAGCTATGGGCAACTTTGCTTCCTTCACCGCTATCCCCGGTGTGGAAGTCCGCACGGTGTTCTTTGACCCTGTCAACTCTCTGGTTTCCGGCAGCACGACGGAACAGCAGTGGATCGATGGCATCAAGTCCGCCAGCGACCAGATGCGCGCCAACATCATCGAGTAAGAACGAAGCTGCATCCGAAAACAGCTTCCAAGGCCCTGCCCAGCGGAGGCGGTTTTGACCGCCTCCGCTTTTTTGGGTTTCTGGATTCCAGTAGAAAGGAACGGTTTGTCTATGAAATCTGACAAAAGCCGCAAACGGTTCGTGTTCCTCTGTGTGGCACCGGCCACCATCCTGTTTTTCATTTTTATGATTTTGCCAACCCTCAATGTGTTCCGCATGAGCCTGTATGAGCGTGGAGCCTACTCGCCAAACGAAACCTTTGTCGGGCTGAGAAATTTTCAGCATCTGCTGAAGGACACCCAGTTCATCCGCTCCATGCAGAACATGATCCTGCTGGTGGTGGTCGTTACCATCATCACCTTTGCGTTTGCACTGGTGTTTGCAGCCATCCTGACCCGCGAAAAAATCAAGGGGCAGAATTTCTTCCGCATCATTTTCTACATCCCGAACATCCTGTCTGTGGTCGTCATCTCCGGTATCTTCTCTGCCATCTATAAGCCGGAGAATGGTATGCTGAACAGCATCATCGGGCTGTTCCGGGATATGACTGACCCTATCCTCTGGAAAGGCGAAAAGCTGGTCATTCCGTCCATCATCATTGCAATGGTCTGGCAGGCTGTGGGCTACTATATGGTGATGTATATGGCTTCCATGTCCTCGGTGCCTGCCAGCTTGTACGAGAGCGCCAATCTGGACGGAGCGGGCCGTCTGACCCAGTTCTTCCAGATCACGATTCCGCTGGTCTGGACGAACATCCGTACCACCCTGACCTTCTTTATCATTTCCACCATCAATATGGCGTTCCTGTTCGTCAAGGCGATGACCAGCGGCGGGCCGAACGGTGCCTCGGATGTGGCCCTGAACTATATGTACAGCCAGAAAGATGCAGGTCTGTACGGTTACAGCATGGCAATCGGTGTGGTTATCTTCCTGTTCTCGTTCGCCTTGTCCGCCTGTGTCAATCGTGCCACCAGCCGGGAACCGCTGGAGTTTTAAGGAGGAAAAACATGAAGAAAACGGAAGAAAAATCCTCCCGTTCGGCGGAGGGCCTGTACAAATTTTTCATCTATTTTGTACTGATCCTGCTGGCTGTGACGATTATTGTGCCGGTGGCATGGGTGTTTATGGCATCCATCAAGCAGAACTCAGAGTTCTACGGCAATCCGTGGGCACTGCCTGCCGGATTCTACTGGCAGAACTTCGTCAATGCGTGGAATGGAGCCAAGATGGGCGAATATATGCTCAACTCCGTTCTGGTCACAGCGCTGGCTCTAGTGCTGTTGCTGGTGATTGCGCTGCCGGCAGCTTACTGCCTGTCCCGTTTCCGGTTCAAGGGCTGCAAGCTGCTGAACACGCTGTTTATGGCAGGTCTGTTCATCAATGTCAACTATATCGTAGTTCCCATCTTCCTGATGCTGCGTGACGGTGATGTGTGGCTGAAAAACCATATTGGCAGCGGCTTTTTGCTGAACAACCTGTTCGTTCTGGCGGTCGTGTATGCAGCTACGGCACTGCCCTTTACCATCTATCTGCTGTCAGGCTATTTTGCCACTTTGCCCCACGACTTTGAAGAAGCAGCCTACATCGACGGTGCCAGCTATTTCTCTGCAATGACCCGTATCATTTTCCCAATGGCGAAGCCGTCTATCATCACCATTATTCTGTTCAACTTCCTGTCTTTCTGGAATGAGTACATCATCTCCATGACCCTTATGAGTTCCACCAGCGCACCCCGTACTCTGCCGGTGGGTCTGCTGAATCTGATGCAGGCCCAGCAGAGTGCTGCGCAGTACGGCACCATGTACGCAGGTCTTGTGCTGGTGATGCTGCCTACTCTGATTTTGTACATCTGTGTGCAGAAGCAGCTGACGCAGGGCATGACGGTGGGCGGCTTGAAAGGATAAGGTAACAAAACATGAAAACATTCTGGAAAACGCATCCTGCCCTGCGCATCGTGCTGATGATCGTGCTGTTTGTGCTGTCCATTGCATTGGTTGTGGCAGGCTGGAAAATGACTGGACAGCTGGCAGGGCTGGGCATCATGCTTGTGGGTGTGGCACTGCTGCTGGCGGTACTGGCCATTTACAACGCAACCTATCAGGATTGAGGATAAGAGAGGAAAACTATGGAAGATAAGTGCAAGACCGGGCGTGTTACCATTCCGACTGACCTGGATGTGGTGCCCGAAACGTTGGAGATTCTGAAAAAGTGGGGTGCAGATGCCATCCGTGACTGTGATGGTACGGATTTTCCGCAGGAACTGAAAAATGCCGATGCAAAGATCTATTCCACCTATTATACCACGCGCAAGGATAACGCATGGGCCAAAGCAAACCCGGACGAAGTGCAGCAGTGCTACATTATGACGGGTTTCTACACTGCCCCCGGCGAGACCGTGACCATCCCTCTGATGAAAGGCATCAGCCCGGAGCTGATGAAAGTGAACGATCACGATGACATCACCCGCTGGTGGGAGGTCATGGATCGCTCCACGGGTCAGCCTGTGCCGCCAGAACAATGGAGCTATGCGGATGGCAGCGTGACCGTGCAGGCGGTGCCGTTCCATGAGTATACCGTGAGTTTCCTTGCCTACCTCATCTGGGATCCGGTGCATATGTACAATGCCACCACCAACGGCTGGACGAATTTCGAGCATCAGATCACATTTGATGTGCGCCAGCCGAAAACCCACAAATATTCCATGGAGCGTCTGCGGAAATTCATTGAAGAGCATCCGTATGTGAACGTCATCCGCTATACCACATTCTTCCATCAGTTCACCCTGATCTTCGATGAACTCAAGCGGGAAAAATTCGTGGACTGGTATGGCTATTCTGCTTCCGTCAGCCCCTATATCCTCAATCAGTTTGAGCAGGAAGTAGGTTACAAGTTCCGCCCGGAGTATATCATCGACCAGGGCTACTACAACAACCAGTATCGTGTGCCCAGCAAGGAATACCGTGATTTTCAGGCGTTCCAGCGGCGCGAAGTAGCAAAACTGGCCAAAGAAATGGTGGACATCACGCACGAGTGCGGCTGCGAGGCGATGATGTTCCTCGGCGACCACTGGATCGGCACCGAGCCTTTTATGCCGGAGTTCAAGACCATCGGGCTGGATGCCGTGGTGGGCAGCGTGGGCAATGGCTCCACGCTGCGTCTGATCTCCGACATCGAGGGCGTGAAGTACACGGAAGGACGCTTTCTGCCTTACTTCTTCCCGGACACTTTCCATGAGGGCGGCGACCCGGTGCGGGAAGCCAAGGAAAACTGGGTCACAGCCCGCCGCGCTATCCTGCGCAAGCCCATCGACCGCATCGGCTATGGCGGCTATCTGAAACTGGCCTTGCAGTTCCCGGAGTTCGTGGATTATGTAGAGAGCGTCTGCAAGGAGTTCCGCGAACTGTACGAGAATATCAAGGGCACTACGCCTTACTGCGTCAAACGGGTGGCTGTGCTGAACTGCTGGGGTAAAATGCGGGCATGGGGCTGTCATATGGTGCATCATGCCCTCTACTACAAGCAGAATTACAGCTATTCGGGCGTGATTGAAATGCTTTCTGGCGCACCGTTTGATGTGAAGTTTATCAGCTTTGAGGATATCAAGAACGATCCGAAGCTGCTGGAAACGGTGGATGTCATCATCAATGTAGGCGATGCCGACACCGCCCACACTGGCGGTATCTGGTGGGAAGACCCGGAAATCTCCTCCGCCATTCGCCGGTTCGTCTGGAACGGTGGCGGCTTCATCGGTGTTGGAGAACCGTCCGGTCATCCATATCAGGGTCATATCCTCCAGATGGCCAGTGTTCTGGGCGTGGAGGAAGAAAATGGCTTTACCCTGAACTACGACAAGTACAACTGGGAAGAGCATCCAAATCATTTCATCTTGCAGGATGCTGACAAACCCATCGACTTCGGTGAGGGAAAGAAGAACATTTATGCCCTGGAAGGCACGGAAGTGCTGGTGCAGCGGAATAAGGAAGTGCAGATGGCGGCGCATGATTTCGGCAAGGGACGTGCCGTATACATCAGCGGTGTACCGTATAGTTTTGCCAACAGCCGCACCCTTTACCGAGCCATCTTGTGGAGTGCCCACAGCGAGGATGAACTGCACACTTGGTTCAGTTCCAACTACAATGTGGAAGTCCATGCTTATGTCAAAAATGGCAAGTATTGCGTTGTGAACAACACGTACGAGCCGCAGGACACCACCGTTTACACCACAGACGGCAGCAGCTTTGCTCTGCATCTGGATGCCAACGAGATCAAGTGGTATGAGATCTAAGTTCTCCTTTTCATAAACGAACACAACGGGCTGCTCTGTTACCAGAGCCGCCCGTTGTGTTTTCTGTATCTGCCGATAACTCAACCTGTGTCAATCGAACGCTGCAATGGAGATGGCTGGGAACGCAGAAATTCAGTAATGCGAGCGTAATAGACCTGCAGAAAAAAGAAACCGCTCGTGCCAGTATGCGGAAGATGGTGAAGCACCTCTTGAAAAAGTATAAGTATCCATCGGAAGATTATGATACGGCAATCAGCACGGTCATTGTCGAGATTTTTATATCCGTTATCAGGAGTATGTGGAGAGGTGGAGACCATGCGAAAGCTGACATTTGAAGGTTTTTTGAAGCAGTATGTGGCAGAGCTTTCCGGGGTTCAGACGGCAAGCGCCCATAAGCTGGCAGATCATATGGCTGAAAATCCCCGCCTGAAAGAACCGCTGTTCCTCTATGCGCTGGCCTTTGATAAAGTGGATTGGTTACTTCGCTAGACGACTTGGAAAAGCTGACTGATGCGGTGAATGGCATGAACACCAACATCATGCTGACGATTCAGCAACTCGAAAACACAAACAAGAGCCTTGAAATTGTAACGGCTCAAAACAAAAAACAGGACGACCGCCTGACCGCGCTGGAAAAAGCCCCCGGAACATTTGGGAACAAACTTTGGTGGGCTGTAATTGCGGCGTTGGTTTCCGGCCTTGTGGCCTATGAACTGACGATGATTCTGCACTGAAATGAAAACCCCCCGCTGGCAATCCGAGAGGAAAGCTGGCGGGGGATTTTTTATTTGCGGAATGGTTACAAAAATATTACAGTTTACGCAGACCGGCGACCATCGGCGGCGCGGTAGGGTTCAAAAAGCAAAAAATACTTTGGCGCAGCATAAATGCGAAAGTTCGTCTGTTGATGCGTCAGGTGGACCAAAAGCTCCACAGACGAATTTGTTCGTTTGTGGAGCTTTTTTGTTTGCCCACAGCGTGGTCAGAAAATGAAAAAAGAATGCAAAATGCGGTGTGCTTGAAAAATGTCAGGACGGGATTTTTGTAAAAAATGTAGAATATCTTGCCGGAAACTGTGCATTCTCTCCAACAAAAACTGCCCAAACGTGTTGATATTGAGAAAAAAGCTTCACAAACGTTTACAAAAAGGTAACAGGTTGGTATACTTTATGGTGGTAAACGTAACAAACCATGGAAGCTGAAAGGAGAACCTACCCGTGAATACCGCTGCACCGTCCCGTAAAAAACTGCTGAGCCTTGTGCTGACACTGGTGTTTATGCTCACCTGCCTGCCGGCTGCCTTGGCGGTTGATCTGAATGTGGACGCAGGCTTCTACTTCAAGCAGAGCCGCGGCGGCACCTGCACGCTGGCATCCGCAGCCATGATGCTGCGCCGCCGTGCTTATTTTGATGGCCTGACCGACTGGTCCACTGTGACCGAGAACAGTGTCCGCTCCACAGCATGGTCCAACGGGCTTTCCCACAGCTTTACATATAAGGAGATGCAGGTGGGCTACGGCACACTGCCCTCCCGCAAACAGGAAAAAGTGCAGACCCTGATCACTCTGCTTTCGCAGCACCCGGAGGGCATCGTGCTGTATGACCGCGGCCAGCCCCATGCAGTGCTGCTCACCGACTACACCAACGGCACCTTCTATTGCTCCGATCCGGCAGGCAACATCTCTTCCGGACGCATCCCGCTGGAAAACTCCAGCGTTTCGGTCAATAGGTCCTCCTGCTACTGGTATGTGGCATCAGATCACAACTTCATTGCTGCAGAGGCTGACGGCCTGCGTCTGGAAGGCATGAGCTACCCCATCAATGTCCGTGCGGGCAAGGGCATGGCGCTGACCGGCACTGCAAATGCTGCGCTGGGCACCACCCTGACCAATGTGCAGGTGGCAGTGCTGGACGAGAACGACCAGACGGTGTTCACTGCACAGGCAGCACCCAATACGGCGATCTTCTCCTTCAAGTCGCTGGACAGCTCCATCCGCTTTGGTGAACTGCCCGCAGGCAATTACACCTACATGGTGGTCGTGACCGATTCTCAGGGCGATAACCTCTGCTTTACCAGTGACTTCACGGTTTCGGATGGCTCGGCAAGCAGCGGCGTTTACTGGTCGGTGAAGGATACCGAGGGCACCAAGCTGCTGGACAGCATTCAGGAGGTTCAGGATGCCTTTGCAAATGCAACTGAGTCCACTCTGGGCTGGTTTGGCGGTCTATTCCAGTAAAATCATAAACGACAAAAAAGAAGTCCCGGAATACACTTCCGGGATTTCTTTTTTTGCTGTAATTTGTTGTAAAAAAAGCTTATTTCAGGGTTCCGTCCAGTACCTGACTGTAATACCAGGGCTTTGGTGCGCGGAAGGTCTTGCCGCTGAGAAACTCAAAATCCGGCTGGTTGAAGCGGGGCATGGTGAGTTCCCATGCGCACAGGGCCTGATACTTGAGTTTCAGTTCGCGGTTGGCGGTGTTGTTGCCGTATTTGCTGTCGCCCAGAATGGGACAGCCGATGCTGGCCATGTGTGCGCGGATCTGATGGGTGCGGCCGGTGATCAGCTGCACCTTCAGCAGGGCCAGACGGCCGGAGACGGCGATGGTCTCGTACCGGGTCTCCACTTCCTTGGCACCGGGCTGCTTGTCCTCCACGATCTTCACGATGCCGCGGTCCGCGTCCTTGAGCAGATAGCCGCCCAGAGTGGCATCCGGCGGCATCGGACGGCCGAAGGTGACGCAGAGGTAGGTCTTTTTCACTTCGCGGTTCTTGATGGCTGCAAGGAACAGCTCTTCGGCCTCCGGGGTCTTGGCAACGATGACAAGGCCGCTGGTGCCGGTGTCCAGCCGGTGGCACAGCGCCGGGGTGTACAGGTCGTTCTCCTTGTACTCGCCCTGCTGGTTCAGGTAGAGCAGGGTGCGGTTCAGCAGGGTATCGTCCTCCGGACCATCCACGGCAAGACCGGCAGGCTTGTTCACAACGACGATCTGCGGGCAGTCGTAGACCACCTGTGCCGGGCCGCGGGCGTTCTTCCACGCCGGGCCGTCCACACGCCTGTCCGCATCCAGAACTTCATCCAGAATGAACAGCTTGATCTCGTCACCGGCCATCACGCGGGTGGAAAGCGGCTGCTTTTTGCCGTTCAGCTTGATCTTGTTCTCCCGCAGGGCCTTGTTCAGGCGGCCGGGGGTCAGGGCGGGGTACTGCTGGATTAGATAATTGTCCAGCCGGGTGGGGGCAAGACATTTTACTTTTAAAATTTTCACGGGAAATTCCTCTCTATCTTAAAATCAGTTGCAATAGAATGGGTTCTTGATTCGTTTTTATTGTAGCGGAATAAATCTACCGCGTCAAGAAAGAAGGTATTTTTATGAACCTGAAATATAAGATTCTGGCTGTTCTGGCTGCTGGCATCGCATTGACGGCCTGCGGCGGCTCCGGTGCCCCCGCCAGCGCCCCCGCATCCAGTGTAGTGCCGGCCTCGTCCCATGTGGCAGAAGAAGGCGTTACGGAACCGATCAATCTGCGGACATGGACACTAGATGACCTTGATGACACGCAGACCACCACATTTGTTTCTGCCTCCATTACCTCCGGTGTGCAGAACGGTAAATTGACTGCAAAGGTGTTCGGCTACGACATTTATAAGAAAGAGGAGATTGAAAAGCTTGCTGTCGGCGATAAGATCGCCTTCCATGAAGAGGGTGCGGCGCAGGATCAATGTGTGACAACCGAGGTGAAAAGCATTGAACGGAATGACCAGCACCATCTTGTAAGCATCAACGGCGGCATGGAGCAGCCCGGCGGACTGGACTTGAAGCTGGAGGATGATGACACCTACCGGACGATGACCTTTGACGATTACCCGCTCTATTACGAGATGGGAGAAAAGACGATGCCGCTGGCAGAGGATGTAGTGCTGAAGGACAGTTCTGCCGACCCGCAGGCCGAAGCCGTGGAGACTACGGGTGCGGATGCGGTGGCAGCAGCGATCAATGCAGACCCCGATAACTGGACCACCTATAATACCACGCTGGTGGTGCAGGGCGGCAAGGTGCTGGAGGTGCGCCGCATCTGGGTGCCGTAAATTTTGCTCAAAACCGTTGACAAACGTTTTGCGTATGCTATAATTTAGCTGTACGCAAAGGGGCATTGTGTCTGCTTTGCGGAATGTAAAATTATGACAGATGGCAATGATGGGGTCAGAAATGCACACCGCCGTTCAGAGAGAGCGCTTCCAGCTGCAAGGCGTTCCGGTCGGTTCCATTTTGCGCCGCCCCGGAGCTTCCGGCGACACAAGTCGGACGCAGCGCAGCGTTAACGCGCCGAAAGCGGCAGGGGACACATTTTATCCTTTGCAATTTGGGTGGTACCACGGAGTTTGATGCACAAGCAGCCTTCGTCCCTTTTGGGATGAGGGCTGCTTTTTGTTTTTTCACCGTGCCGCCCCTCTGCCATAACAGCATAAAAACGGCGCCTGAGCGCCAAAGACGATTGAGGAGAGAAAACTTATGCAATGGACCGGTTTGAATGAACTGCGTGAAAAGTACCTGAGCTTCTTTGAGAGCAAGGGCCACCTGCGTCTGGACAGCTTCCCGCTGGTGCCCAAGAACGACCCCAGCCTGCTGCTGATCAACAGCGGCATGGCCCCCATGAAAAAGTGGTTTCTGGCTCAGGAAGAGCCGCCCCGTCACCGCGTGACCACCTGCCAGAAGTGCATCCGCACCCCGGATATCGAGCGTGTTGGCATCACTGCCCGCCACGGCACCTTCTTTGAGATGCTGGGCAACTTCTCCTTCCAGGATTACTTCAAAGAGGAGGTCATTCCTTGGGCATGGGAGTTCCTGACTTCTGACGAGTGGATGGCCATTCCGAAGGACCGCCTGCACATCTCTGTGTACGAAGAGGACGACGAGGCTTACGATATCTGGACCAAGAAGGTGGGCATCGCCCCTGACCACATGGTGCGTCTTGGCAAGGAAGACAACTTCTGGGAGCATGGCTCCGGCCCGTGCGGCCCCTGCTCCGAGATCTACTTTGACCGCGGCCCCGAGTACGGCTGCGGCAAGCCGACCTGCGGCGTGGGCTGCGACTGCGACCGCTATATGGAGATCTGGAATCTGGTGTTCAGCCAGTTCGACGCCGACGGCAAGGGCCACTACGAGCGTCTGGCACGCCCCAACATCGATACCGGCATGGGTCTGGAGCGTCTGGCCTGCGTGATGCAGGGCGTGGGTAATCTGTTTGAGGTCGATACCGTCCAGAGCGTGCTGCATCATGTGGAGCACATCGCCAACAAGACCTACGGCGAGGACGACAAGACCGATATTTCCATCCGCGTCATCACCGACCACATCCGCAGCTGCACCTTCATGGTGTCCGACGGCATCCTGCCCTCCAACGAGGGCCGCGGCTATGTGCTGCGCCGCCTGTTGCGCCGTGCTGCCCGCCATGGCCGTATGCTGGGCATCACTCACCCGTTCCTGGTGGAGCTGGTGGAGACTGTCATCCAGTCCAGCGAGACCGCATACCCTGAGCTGCGCGAGCACGATGCTTATATCAAGAAGGTCATCGGCACCGAGGAGGCAAACTTTGCCCGCACCATTGATGCCGGCATGAACATCCTGAACAACATGATCGACGGTCTGGAAAAGGCACATGAGCATCTGCTGAAGGGTCTGGATGTGTTCAAGCTGAACGATACCTTCGGCTTCCCGCTGGATCTGACCAAGGAGATCGCTGCAGAGCAGGGCATTGAGATCGACGAGGAAGGCTTCCACGCCGAAATGACCAAGCAGAAGGAGCGTGCCCGTGCAGAGCGCCTGAAGAAGAACATCTCCGGCTGGAGCGAGGATCTGTTCGGTGCGCTGGATGCAGAGCCCACCGTCTTTACCGGCTACGAGACCCTGAACGACACCGGTGTTGTGGTCGCCCTGAGCGACGAGGAGACCCTGACCGATGCCATTGCTACCGACGAGAAAGCGAAGGACGGCGTGCTGGTGGTTCTGGATAAGACTCCCTTCTACGCTGAGATGGGCGGTCAGGCTGCGGACCACGGCATGCTGAACAGCGCCGACTGCAGCCTGCGCGTGCTGGATGTGAAGAAGACCCCCAAGGGCTACTACGTCCACACCTGCGTGCTGGAGAGCGGCATCGTGAAGGTGGGCGACCACCTGACCGCTCAGGTGGATAAGGAATACCGCATGGCCATTGCCCGCAACCACACCGCCACCCATCTGCTGCAGGCAGCTCTGCGTGAAGTGCTGGGCGACCACGTCCATCAGGCAGGCTCCTATCAGGATGCAGAGATCACTCACTTCGACTTTACCCACTTCAGCGCTGTCACTCCCGAGGAGCTGGCCCGCGTGCAGAAGATCGTGAACGATAAAATCTACGAGTCCATGAACGTCACCGTCCGGGAAATGCCCATTGAGGAAGCCAAGAAGCTGGGTGCAATGGCTCTGTTCGGCGAAAAGTACGGCAAGGTCGTGCGTGTTGTGGACATCGAGGGTTGGTCTACCGAGTTCTGCGGTGGCACCCACGTGAAGAACACCGCCCAGATCGGCGGCTTCAAGATCGTGAGCGAGGCCTCCGTTGCTGCGGGCATCCGCCGCATCGAGGCTGTCACCGGCCGCAACCTGCTGATCCGTGCAAACCTGCAGGAGGCTATGCTGCATACCGTGGCAAACACCCTGAAGGCCAACAACGTGACCGCTCTGCCCGTCCGTGCCGAGGCCGTGATGGCTGAGAACAAGGCTCTGGCCAAGGAGCTGGAAGAGATCAAGGCACAGGTCGCCGCTTCCAAGGTGACCAGCCTGTTTGACAATGCCGAAGAGATCGGCGGCGTGAAGATCGCTTCCGCATACTTCACCGGCACCACCGGCGACACCCTGCGCGGCATGTGCGATACCATCCGCGACAAGGCTGTGAAGCCCGCTGTGGCGGTTCTGGTGGGCAAGGCTGAGGATAAGATCACCATGGCTGTCACTGTGACCAAACAGGCACAGGAAAAGGGTCTGAAGGCCGGTGCTCTGGTCAAGGAGATCGCTGCCATTGCCGGCGGCAAGGGCGGCGGCAAGCCGGACTTTGCAATGGCCGGCCTGAAGGACGAGACCAAGATCGACGAAGCTCTGGCTGCTGTCGGCGCCATCGTCAAGAAGGCTCTGGGCGAATAAGAAAACGGGTTTGCCCTCTCCGTCAGCGCTGACGCGCTGCCAAAGTTTATGGTTTTGCCAAGGGCTCTCTCTTTGGGAGAGCTGGATGCAAAGCGGCCTGAGAGGGCGGGGACGTTTATAAAATATCAGGAAGGAGTTGTTTCCCATGGAAGATTGTCTGTTTTGTATGATCGCGGAGGGGAAGATCCCCTCCAAGAAGCTGTACGAGGACGAGCAGGTGGTGGCGTTTTACGACATCAACCCGCAAGCCAAGGTGCACTTTCTGGTGGTGCCCAAAAAGCACATTGTCTCTGCCGCTGCGCTGACCGAAGAGGACGGCGCACTGCTGGGCCATATCTTTGCAGTGATCGCAAAGCTGGCTGCGGAGCAGGGCCTGAACAACGGCTACCGCGTCATCTCCAATGTTGGCGAGGACGCAGGCCAGACCGTGAAACATCTGCATTTCCATGTTCTGGGCGGCGAAAAGCTGCCTGTCTGATTCCAATAAAAAGGGAGCGTTGAATTATGGCTGAAACCTATACTCTGCACGTTGCAGGCCTGACCCGTGAGCTGACCATCTGCAAGGTGAATGACCACATGGACATTGCTGCTTTTATCATGCTGGGTGATGCCGAGCTGACCGTGGCTGCTGCCGCTGAACTGCTGAAGAAGTGCCCGGATTTTGATATCCTGCTGACCGCCGAGGCCAAGGGCATCCCTCTGGCACACGAGATGAGCCGCCAGAGCGGCAAGCCCTACGTCTGCGCACGCAAGGGCGAAAAGCTGTATATGACCGACCCCGTGGTGGTGGAGGATCAGTCCATCACCACCGCAGGCAAGCAGAAGCTGGTCATCGACCGCAAGGAGCTGGACAAGATGAGCGGCAAGCGCGTTCTGGTGGTGGACGATGTCATTTCCACCGGCGGTTCGCTCAAGGCTCTGGACGCGCTGGCTGAGCAGACCCAGTGCACCATTGTGGGCCAGGCCGCTGTTCTGGCCGAGGGCGATGCAGCTGAGCGCAAGGATATCATCTTCCTTGAGCCGCTGCCCCTGTTCTTCCACTAAGCTGCAATGC
Organism: Faecalibacterium sp. AF10-46; assembly: GCF_003604105.1. Classification (NCBI taxonomy): domain Bacteria; kingdom Bacillati; phylum Bacillota; class Clostridia; order Eubacteriales; family Oscillospiraceae; genus Faecalibacterium; species Faecalibacterium sp. AF10-46. Next base: position 78,114 of record NZ_QVGY01000001.1, read on the forward strand.
GCCGCCCGCTCTGCGTTTTCTGCGCTGGAATGCTGGGTGTGGAGTTAGTGTGTGCTTTTTTGCCGCAAACGGAGCTTTTTGTGCCGTTTGCGGCATTTTTTGTTGCCGTTTGTCTGGTGCTGTGCATCTTTGATGCTGCCCGCAAAGCAGCGCTCTGCATCCTGCTGGGTGCTGTTGTGGGTATGGCATCGGTGCTGCACACGGCAAACCGGCTGGAGCGCATCCGTGTGCAATATGCAGGCCGTCCGCTGATGCTGACCGCAGAGGTGGAAAGCACGGCGGATTCCTACGATCCCGGTATCGTGGATGCGGTTTTGCATGTAGAGAAAGTGAACGGCAGCGCGGCATCCTTCCGGGTGGAGTGCAGTGCTTTGCCGGAGTGCAAAGCCGGGGAAAGGGTGCAGGGAAGATTTATACTGTCGGCCCCGGCATCCGGAAGCCGGGTCAGCCTGTATGCGGACGGCATCGCTCTGCAGGCGGAAATAGACGAGGACGGGCCGGAGCTTACAGTTCTGGGCGAAAGCGGCAGCTTCCGTGCCCGCACCCACCGCCTGCAGCAAAGGCTCAGTGCGTCGCTGCGCCGCCGTATGGACGGCAAGACCGGCGGTGTGCTGGCTGCCATGACTACCGGCGACCGGAGTTATCTGTCTTCGGCCATGCGCAGCGCCTACCGGGGCGCGGGTCTTGCCCATGTGCTGGTGGTAAGCGGAATGCATGTGTCCATTTTGTGCGGTGATATCCTCAGCACACTCCTGCCCTACGAGTGGGAGCAGAGCTACCGCAGGCGCAGATGCCGGGCGGTATTCCGAAGTCTGCTGGCCTTTTTGCTGATGGGCGTGACCGGCTTCACACCCTCGGTATGCCGCGCCGCAGTGGCGGTCTGGGTCGGTGCACTGGGTGTGTGGCTGTACGGCCCGCCGGATACCCTTACCTCTCTGGCGGTGGCAGGTATCGTTATGACCGCAGGCAACAGCTATGCAGTGTGCGATATCGGCTTTGAACTTTCGTTTGCGGCGGTGGTGGGCACGGTGGCAGGCGGTGTGTGCATCCGCCGCGCCCGGGATGCGTGGTACCGCCACTTCTGGAAGAAAGCAAAGAACCTGGTGAAGCGCCCATGGTATTTCAAACTGCCGGAACGTCTTTGGGGCCTTGCGGAAAGCATTTGCATCTCGTTTTGTGCTTCGGTGGCCACATTCCCGGTGCTGGTGCTGCGCGGGCTGAGTGTGAGCATTTATGCGGTGGCATCCAGTGTGGCGGTGCTGTGGCTCATCCAGCCCATGATGCTGCTGGGTCTTGGCACGGCCTTTGCCGGTCTGGTGCCAGCTCTTGCTCCGTTGTATGGTGTGCTGTCCGCAGCGTCTGCGGCGTTGACCGGCCTGCTCGACCGCTGGGCCGTCTGGATCTCTGCAAAACCGGGCGCGGGCATCTACTTCGATACGGCCTATGCAGCCATCGTGTGTCTGGTGCTGATCCTGTTGGGCTGGCTGGCGTTCCACTGGAGAGTACGGCTGCGGGTGGCAGGGCTATGCATCCTGCTGGCGGCAGCTGTTTCCATCGGGCTGGGCAATGCTCTCAGCCGGGATGTGGTGCACATCGACCTTGTAGGCAGCGCCAACGCGCCGGCAGTGGTCGTCACCCAGAACGATACCGCCGCGGTGCTGTTCCGGGGCGGAGCTTCTGCCCAGAACGCAGTGGAAAACCAGCTTGCCCGACGGGGCGTGCAGACTGTGGAGCTTGTGGCAGACCTGCGTACAAACCCTAAAACGGCCTGTACACTGGAAGCAGAGCGGACACTTCCGGCAGCAGAAATGGCGGTGAACACAGCACAAAAGCTGCGGTGCACACCGGCTCTGGTAGAAATGCTGCGCACCCGGAATGGCTGTCTTGTGCGGCTGACTGTGGGCAACCGGCAGTTTGCTGTGGTCAATGAAACTGTAGAACTGGCAAAACAGGTCACAGTGCAGTGGCTGCTGGCATCCCCTGCAAAGCCAGATGCTGTGCAGTATAAAAATGTTCTGGCCCTGCGCAGCTATGACTGGATGGACAACAGAAAAGAACGGGCGGCATCCATCAGCCTGCGGCGGCGCGGCGGGCTGAAACTGCACTGATGCTTTGCAATCCGGGCCGAGTGTGGTACAATAACATTTGCTATAAGTATAGTACCAGCTACAGCAGAAAGGGGAGAGCCGTTTGGCAACGGAAGCAAAATTGCGGCAGCTGGCCGACAAGGGCTGTCCGGTATATTATTTTTATTCCAGCGAGCGGTATCTTGTCCGGCAGGCGATCGCGGCCATCACCCGCATCCTGACCGCAGACAGCGACGAGGATGCCACGGTTCTGGATGGAGCTGCGCCGGAGATCGAACAGCTCATCATGGCGGCGGGCACCATCTCATTTTTTGGTACCCGGCGTGTGGTGGTGCTGCCGGAGATCGACCCTGCAGCTTACAGTGACAAGGATCTGGAAGAGTTGAACAGCACCCTTTCCAGTCTGGAAAATGCTGTGGTGGTGCTGGGCAGCGTGTTTGAACTGGAGCGCAGCAAGCTCAAAACAGGCAAGCGCGCACAGAAGCTGATCGCGCAGTGCAAGGCGCTTGGCTACACCGAAGAATTGGCTAAGCCCAAGCCCTTTGAACTGAAAATGATGATGATCGACCGCGCAAAGGAGCAGAAAACCACCCTGCCGGACGGCGCAGCGGCGGCGCTGCTGGAGCGCTGCGGCGAGGATCCGTTCCTTTTGGAAAATGAGGTGGACAAACTCTGTGCATTGTCCGGGTATCAGACGGTCACGGCAGCGATGGTGGCGGAAATGGGCACGGTCAGTCTGGAAGCAGACGTGTTCGAGATGATCCGCATGATCACCGCCAAAAACGCCACGGGTGCCTGCAAAAAGCTGCAGACTTTGCTGCGCCTGCAGCAGGAGCCCATTGCCATTACAGCGGCCATGATCGGCAGCTATGTGGATCTGTACCGGGTCAAGCTGGGGGCAGCAAAACGGAAAAATTACAGCACGGTATTCAAGGATTTTGGCTATAAGGGCAGTGATTACCGGCTCAAGCGGTCGGCCGAAACAGCCTCGCATTACACGCTGGGCCAGATCGAAAACTGTATGCAGGTGCTGCTGGAACTGGACCAGAGCCTGAAAAGCCAGCCTACCGATGACCAGATCCTGCTGGAAACAGCGCTGTGCCGGTTGGCAATGGCGGGGAGCGGACGATGAAGGAAAACGAAATGATCCATACCAGCCGGGTGCTCATTGTGGAGGGCAAGTACGATGCGGCCCGGCTTTCCCATCTGACCGATGCCATGATCCTGCTGACGGATGGCTTTGGCATTTACAGCGACAAAAAGCGCCAGCAGCTGTTCAAAGCGCTGGCGCAGAAAAACGGCCTGATCCTGCTGACGGATTCGGACGCAGCAGGCTTCCGCATCCGCACCTACATCACCAATCTGGTGGGAGAAAAGAATGTGGTTCAGGCTTACGTGCCCGCGATCCACGGCAAGGAAAAGCGCAAGGAACAGCCCGGCAAGGAGGGCCTGCTGGGGGTCGAGGGCGTGGACGATGCCATTGTTCTACAGGCGCTGCGGGATGCCCTTGGCGCTGAGGCGGGTGCCGCAGCGGCCCGCCCGGAAGGACGGCAGATTACCTATACCGACCTCTACGAGTGGGGGCTTTCCGGCAGGCCGGGCAGCGCCGAGCGCAAGGCAAAGCTTCTGAACGCGCTGGGCCTGCCGCCGCGTCTTTCCAAAAAGGAACTGGTGGAAGCGCTGAACCGACTGTATACTTTTGAACAATTGGACGAACTGCAGCTGAAAATTCTGGACAGCTGACTGCATGGCGCAGGGGTGAGCACACCGTTCACCTCTGCGCTGTTTTTGTGCTCGGAACATCCCACCGCTGGCGCAGAAGTTCCAGCGCATGAGTTTCCAGACGGGAAACATAGCTGCGGCTGATGTCCAGCAGTTTTGCAGTTTCCAGCTGGGTCAGCGGCGGCTGGCCGGAAAGACCATACCGCAGCAGAATGATCTGTCGCTCCCTGGCGGGCAGGCCGTCCAGCAGCTGCCGCATCCGGCGGATATCGTCCTGCGTTTCGCAGGTGTTCTCCATGCAGAAGCTGTCCTGCAGCACATCGGCCAGCGTCAGCGCAGAGTCACCATCTGATTCCAGCGCTTCCTGCAGCGAGACGGTCCCACCGGTTTTGCGGTTCCGGCGGAACTGCATCCGGATCTCATTTTCAATGCACCGGCTGGCGTAGGTGGAAAAGCGTGCCCGACGGTCAGAGTCGAAGGTGTCTACCGCTTTCATCAGGCCGATGGTGCCGATGGAAATAAGGTCGTCCTGATCGCCGGGCAGGGCGTAGTATTTTTTTACGATGTGTGCCACCAGACGCAGATTGTGCCGGATCAGTTTTTCCCGTGCGGCAGGGTCACCGGCACGCAGTGCGGAAAAGGCTTCGGTTTCCTCCCGGGCAGAGAGGGGCCGCGGGAAGCTGCCGCTTTCCAGATGAAGCGCCAGGACCAGAAATTTTGTGGCAAAAAATTGCAGAAGAGATAAAAACATGCCGACCCCTCCCCATAGTATCATAAACGGTTACTGTAATTTATGAAGGAGGGCTTGCCTTTTTTCCGGACTCCGGGGAGAACAACTCTGCTTCGTTGTCCACAAAATGCTGATAAGCGTCCTTGTCTGCAATCAGGTGGACAGGATTCTGCAAAATAAACTTGATGGAAAACCGGGTGAAAGAACGCCCGTTTTTGTTTTGATGCCCTGCCGCAGCAATTCGGTCTCGGTCATGGTCAGGGAATCATACTGCTCGTAGAGGTCGAAAATTTTGTAGATGATCTCTGCCTCATCCGGCAGCAGCTTGAGCTTGCAGGCCTTTTTGGTCTTGCCGTCCACCGTGATGCTCTTGACGCTCTCGGAAGCATAGCCCGTGGGGGTCGTGCCGCCCAGCCAGCGCCCGGTCTTTGTCAGCTCGTGCATGTTGTCCCGGATACGCTCTGCGATGGTCTCCCGTTCCAGCTGACTGAACACCGATGCGATGTACATCATCGCGCGGCCCAGGGGGCTGGACGTGTCAAAACTTTCCCGGATGGACACAAAGTCGATGCCCAGCCATCCCAGTTCTTCAATCAGGCTGGAAAAGTCGCTGATGTTGCGGCTGATGCGGTCCAGACGGTAGACCACAATGGCCTTGAATTTCCGGTCCTTGGCCGCAGTCATCATCTTTTTGAAATCCGGGCGGTTCAGGTTGCCGCCGGAAATGCCCTCGTCCTCAAAGACGACAGCTTGCTGTGCTGCGGCATCGCCATAGTGGGTGCGGATATATTCGCGGCAGAGGTCGATCTGATTTCCGATGTTCTCGCCCTTGCCGGTGCAGCGGGACTATTGCAATGGTGTCGGCAGTTTTGGCCATGAGATACTCCTTTCCTGTTGTCTGGTGGCCGTAGATGCGGCTATTGTAGCATGATAAGCCATCTTTGTAAAGAAAAATAACGATAGTCATACATATTTCATCATACTACGAACGGAGGTGTCAAGGATGTGACAAGGCAGAACAAGCGAGGAAGTCAGGATGTTTGACTATTTCTATGGGCAGTCGGGCGAGATGTTCTCGTATTTCCGGGTGCCCAAAATTTTATTCCGGGACATAAAATTCAAGGACCTGTTCACCGATGCCAAAACGCTGTACGGCATCCTGCTGGACCGCATGGGGCTGTCGGTGAAAAACGGATGGTTGGATGAGCAGGGAAGGGTGTATATCATTTTTCCTGTGCAGGAAGTGATGGATGCACTGGGCTGCGCAGACAACAAGGCTACCAAACTGTTCCGGGAATTGGAAAAGTTTGGACTGATTGAGCGCAAACGGCGCGGGCTGGGAAAACCAAATCTGATTTACGTCAAAAACTTTGCAGACCCGCGTTTTCGGAATCGCGAAAAGAACGGTTCCGGTGCCGCGGATTCAGCGCAGCCAGAGACGGCAAAATCACGAGGAAATAAGACTGAGTGGAATAAAACCGAGAGGAGTGAACCTGATCCTTTCTCTTCCGACGCGGAGGATGAACCGGATGAGCGCACACGGCTGGAAGCGTATTTTATGCAGTCGTTGGAGGTGGACTTGCTGCTCCGGGTCTGCCCGGATGAGGAGGACACCATCTACCAGATCGTGGACTTGCTTGTGGACACCTGTTCCACCAAACGCAAGCTGCTGCGGGTGGCAGGGGACGACAAGCCTGCGGAGGTCGTGCGCAGCCGATTCATGAAGCTGAATGCAGACCATATCCGCTTTGTGCTGAAGTGTCTTGCGGAAAGTACCGCACCGGTACGGAATATGAAGCAGTATCTGCTGGCTGCACTCTACAATGCACCCACGACCATGCAGCTTTATTACCAGAACCAAACCAATCATGATTTATCGAACAGGGGGTGATGAAAATGTCGAAAAAAGCAACCACGATTGCCATCGTCAATCAGAAAGGCGGAACCGGCAAAACCACGACCTGCGAAAATCTGGGCGTAGGGCTTGCACGGGAAGGCAAAAAGGTGCTGCTGGTGGATGCCGACCCGCAGGGGTCGCTTACCATAGTTGCTTCGCTCCTATGGCCAGTTGTGCGCACTGCATGCGGATTCATAGTTGTCCGCTGCGCAGACATTGCCATCAGCATGGGCTGGCAGCAGTCCGATGAACTGCCTGTTACGCTTTCTATGCGCGATGGGCGAAGCGGTACAACCTGAAGGAGATGTCCAAGACGCTGATTTTTCTGCAGGAAAACAAAATCGGGAGTATGGATGAAATGGAAGAACAGGTGCGTGCTGCAACGATGCGCTATCACGAACTGGGCGACTCCATCAAAGCTGCGGAAGCGCGGATGGCAGAAATTGCGGTAATGAAAACGCACATTATCAACTATGCCAAAACAAGGTCCATCTATGAGGCCTATCGAAAAGCAGGATATAGCAAGCGATTCTTGGAAGCAAATCGGGAGAGCATTGCGTTGCACAAGGCGGCCAAAGCGGCTTTCGATGAGGCTGGGCTGAAAAAACTTCCGAAGGTAAAAGAACTGAGCATCGAATATGTTGAGCTTCTGAAAAAGAAAAAAGCAGAATATCCGAGCTATCGGAAAGCACGAGAGAGAATGCAGGAACTGATGAAGGCGCAGAAAAACGTAGAAATGTTTTTTGCAGACAACAGGAGCGAACAGGAACAGCAGCAGACCCGATAAAACGAAAGTCACCGAGAATTCGATCCCAATCCGTTTTGGGAAAGAATCCTCGGTGGCTTTTTTAGTTTATATAGCAGCGGTCCTGCGTGACGAGCCAATCCTCACATAACCGCTGCGCTTCGTCCTTTGAGCGGCAGGTGCAGTTGAAAAGTCTGCCGTGCAAAGAACAATATGTGTAGTGTACCTTTGGGATGCCATCGGAATCTCTGAAATTGACACAGCGTTCTTCACCGGGCAGCAGGTAGATTGAATCCACGTTCGGCAGCTCCCTTTATTCTTGTTTGATGTGCATTGCACAACATTGCTATTGTAGCATGCCCGGTTCAAAAAGGCCATTGATGATTTGAACAAAGAAATGCTCTAAAATTTTCTGTCCGAAACAAACGCTAATTGAGTTAAACAAACGCCAACTGATTGTGTATAAAGAAATACACGGCCTTTATTCTAGTGGTGTGTAACTAACGCTAATAGAATGCGAGGATGTTATGAAAACACTTTTAGGCCAACGAATCAGAGAACAACGCAGGAAAAAAGGCTGGACAATGGATAAACTGGCCGAGAAAGCAGATCTGTCTGTAAACTATGTGGGTGATTTGGAACGTGGGGTGAAGACGCCAAGTCTGGACACTTTCATCCGGATCGTTGAAGCATTGGATGTTCCCGCAGATGTGTTGATCCGGGACTCCGCAGCCCCAGCATCTTATGTGGCAGATGATGAGCTGAACCGGAAGTTGAGCCGTCTTACACCGGGGCAGAAGAAAGCCGCAACCGATATTTTGAACGCATATATCGATAACATACCGTACATCAAAGAGAAGTAAATAGGTTACAGTGGGTGCTGACAAAATCATTGTCAGCACTTTTTCTTTTAAGTGGGTCTGTGCCCAGCGAATATATCACTGAATCATGAACTCCATCAAAAAAGCGTTCGGCAGGAACGCGCAGCCTGCAGCGGTACGATGCAGATCACAAAGGGTTTGGGAATTCCCAACAAGCATTTTGCGAAGCAAAAATGGCGTTTGTATAGACAGACGCCCTGCTTGCGCAAGCTGTTACAATCCACAAAGATAACGGAAATTTTTTGTTTAAAGGTACGGAAAGCAACTTGAAATGTTGGAATTTTCACAAAAACATTGCCTGAAAATTAAGCAAAGAGTATACTTTGATATAGTAAATTGAAAATTGTCAATTACTGCTTTATTTTGGTAAAAAGAAGATGGAATCATGGCAAGACTGAAAGAAAACAAACCAACTGCGAATGTTCGCGGGCGATGGGGTACTCGTTTGAAGCAGCTATGATATGACTGGGAGGCCATCATGGAACCATCAAAAGCAACCAGTGTTAACAGCCGTGCGGAAGAACTGTTTGTTCAGTTGTTCTGTGGGGCTTTTGGACCTGAGAAAACCGAAAATTTGCAGGTCCAGTACCCATGCGTGGACATCTATGGACGGCATCGCTACATCGACTTTGCGCTGGAATCGCCTGAATCCAAAATTGCAATTGAAATTGACGGCGAGACCTACCACAACCCCAGCAAAGTGTCCGAAAACAAATACGCTGATGACCTTCTGAAGCAGAACAGCCTGATCTATGACAACTGGGAAGTCTACCGTTGGATCTACAGCCAGTTGGAAAAGCAACCGGAAAAGGTCAAAGATGAGCTGATCACATTCCTGGGCACCAGCCCCATGTTCAAGGCTTTTGAAGCGGACCTGCCGGTTCAGATGGGGCAGACAATAGAGCTGCGGGATTACCAGCAGGAGGCTATCGACAACCTGAAGAAGATGCGTGAGGATGGTAAAACCATCGCGCTGCTGTACCACGCAACCGGCGTCGGAAAAACAATCACAGCCGCCACAGATGCAAAAGCTGTGGGCGGACGAACGCTCTTTCTGGTCAATGCCCTGAAGCTGGCTTCACAGGCTAAGGATACGTTTGCGAAAGTGTGGCCGGAGGCTACACTGGGGGAATATACCGGAAGTCAGAAGGATATGACCCAGACGGTCATTTTTGCAACGGTGCAGAGCATCTCCAAGGATTTGGAAAAATTCTCCCCGACAGATTTTGATTATTTGATCGTGGATGAATGCCATCATGCAGCGGCTAATACTTATCAAAAAATCTTTACCTACTTCCATCCGAAGTTTATTCTGGGCTTGACTGCAACACCAGAGCGCAGTGATGGCGAGGATATGCTGGAGTTGTTCCAGAATGTTGCCCACAAAATGGACCTGAAGACTGCAGTGGAGCGCGGTGTACTGGTGCCGATTCGCTGCATTCGGGTCAAAACCAACATTGATCTAACCGATGTGCGGATCAACGGCATCAAATACAACTCGCAGGATCTGGAAAGTAAGCTGTTCATTCCGGAACGCAATCAGTTGATTGTTGATACCTATCTGAAGTACGTGAATGGCAAGAAGACTGTGATTTTTTGCGCAAGTGTAGATCATGCGGCGGAGATTGCGAAGCTGCTGCGCGACAATGGGGTGAAAGCAGAGGCTGTTTCCGGGCGTGACCGGGTAGAAATCCGGGATAAGATCCTGAAAGATTACGAAACCGGTTCTACGAATGTTCTTTGTGCCTGTGACTTGCTGAATGAGGGCTGGGATAGTCCTCATACCACAGTGCTGTTCATGGCACGGCCCACAATGTCTAAAACAATCTATATGCAGCAGCTTGGGCGAGGCACCCGCCGCTGTCCGGGAAAAGATGACCTGCTGGTGATTGATTTTGTAGACAACGCCAATATGTTCAATATGCCCTACAGTCTGCATCGGGTGCTGGATATTTCAAAATATCAGCCCATGGCCTATGTGCTGGCCCCGGAGAACAAGCGGAAGCTGGATCAGGACATGCTGTTCAAGGGAGAAAAGCCGGAAGCGTGGCTGGATGTGCCGATTGATGTAGACGACTACGAAATCATCGACTTGTTCAATTGGCAGAACAGCGTCAAGGATATGATCTCGCAGATTGAGTTTGTTCGGATGGTAGATGTGCAATCCGAAACGGTAGATCGTTATATCAAGGATGGAAAAATCAAGCCGGATCTTTCTGTCCCGTTTGGCGACAAGCGGATGTTCCACTATTTCCGCGAAGAAAGTGTCCGAAACATTGCCAAGCAGTACGGCTGGGATCTCATCACGCCGCAGAATATGGCAGATAAGTTCATGAAATTCATTGAAACGATGGATATGAGCTTCTCCTATAAGCCGGTCCTGCTCAAAGCGATTTATGAGTATATGGACAGCAATGGCAGAGTTGCCCTGCCGGATGTGGTAGATTACTTCATTGACTTCTATGAAGACCGTAAGGCGCATGGGATGATTGCGGAAAAGCCCAACAGTATCTACCAAAAGGGTGGCTATACTAAGAAGGATGTGGAGAAGAACATTCTGTCCAATCCGTTCAAGCGTTTTGAAGACATGCGCTTTCTGATGCGCTGCAAAGATGTAGAGACCGTTGAAGTGAATCCCATCATCTTCCGCAAGCTGACACGGGAAGACTGGCTGCATATTGTGGACGTCTGCGACAAGAGCCTTGAAAAATATTATATGAGGTTCAAAAAATAATTAGAAAGGATGTTTATTGGACATCACTTTTTGTAAGATGCCTTCAGAAGAAGCGACAACAGACTTCTGAGGAGGACAAAACAATGTCAAACGGTGATTATGGCTACTTCGGCAAGGGCGATATGGGCTATGCCCAGTACATGACGGCGTTCAACCGCAACTTCGGCGGCTCGTCCGGCGGCGGTGGTGGTGGCGGAAACCACAACAACAATGGCGGTGGCGGCGGGGACGGCAGCGGGTGCGGCTGCCTGATCGCTATTGCAGTGGTCGTGGTGCTGATCCTGATCGTCTTGGGTGGCTGAATCAATCCCTGCAGGTGAAACACAGGTTTTCCCTGTGGGGATTTTTTGAATCCGCTTGTAGAAAGCAACGGTCTATGGTAGGATGAAACCAAAGATACACAGGAGGGGCTTACACATGGTTTTACTGGTTGTGGATACACAGAAAGGTATCGTGGATGAACGCCTGTATGCGTTTGAAAAGTTTGTCAGCAACATCAGGAAACTAATCCGGACTGCCCGCGAACAGGGAATCGAGGTCGTCTATGTCCAGCATGACGATGGACCCGGCACTGGCTTTTCCATTGGGGACGATGAATTTGAGGTCTATTCCGAATTTGCACCGCTGCTGACTGAAAAACGGTTCGTCAAAACCGTATGCAGTGCGTTCAAAAAAGAGAGTGATCTGCTGGAATATCTGACGGAAAAGGGCGAAAAAGATGTGATGGTCTGCGGCATCATGACCGACTTCTGCATCAATGCAACGGTGGAGGCGGGCTTTGAGCATGGCCTGCACATGATCGTTCCTGCCTATGCAAATTCCACGCAGGACAACGAGTACATGACGGGGGAGCAGAGCTACCGCTATTATAATGAGTTCCTCTGGCCGGACCGCTATGCTGACTGCGTGCCTATGGACAAGGCGCTGGAGCTGCTCAAAAAGTGAGGTGTTTACAATGATTTCTGAAAAAGTAAAAAATCAGATTCAAGTGGTGGAGGGTGATATTACCAAACTGGACTGTGACGGCATCGTAAATGCGGCTAACCGCAGTCTGTTAGGTGGCGGTGGTGTGGATGGTGCCATCCACCGGGCAGCAGGGCCGGAACTGTTGGCGGAGTGCCGCACGCTGCACGGCTGCCGCACCGGAGAAGCAAAAATCACTAAGGGCTACCGGTTGAAAGCAAAGTATATCATTCATACAGTAGGGCCAATTTATTCCGGCACAGCAGAGGATGCCACGCAGCTGGCGGACTGCTACCGCAATTCGCTGAACCTTGCCAAAGAGCATGATGTCCATAGCATTGCGTTCCCGGCAATTTCGACCGGCGTGTATGGCTACCCGCTGGAAGATGCCACGGAGATTGCGGTCAAAACAGTGGCACAGTGGCTGGAAGATCACGCGGATTACGCCATGCAGGTGATTTTCTGCTGCTTCGATGCCCGGACGGAGCGGGTGTATCAGGCAAGGCTGTAACCGGAAGAGGTGTGAGAGATGGGCTTTTTCAAAAAGCTGTTTACAGGAATCGGGTTTGCGGCAGGTTTTCTGTTCTTCGGATGCTTGTCAGTGATTGTGTATGCGTCCCGTGGACGGCATAAACCCTGCCATCGGCGCAGCAGCTTTTGGAACACATTGGAGCGCTACCTGATTTTTTCGTGGATCTGTGAAGGTGTGCGCAGCAGCCGGAAACGAGCGGAGACGTCCTATTGTCAGCGCACCGGCGGCGATTTCTGGCAGATGCAGATACAGGCTCGACCGGCAAGTGTCAAGAATTCTGCTCCTGAAGTGAAAACACCAAGGCCGGAAGCGAAAAACACGGGCACAGGTGCAACGCGGTCGGTAAAACCAAGGAGAACGGAGCGTCCTTCTGCGGCACAGAAAGCATCGGTAGCACAAAGCGGTGCCAAAAGCGTGTCGGTGCCGACTGTACTAGGGCAAAACGTTTCGGAGGCTGACGCAGAAAAGCACAGCGAATGGTCAAAGCCTAAGCCAAAGCCCAAGCAGGAGCATGCTGCGCAACAGTCAGAAGCCAAAGAAGTACATCAAAAGTCCGCACAGCAATTGGAAGCGGAACGGCAGCAGAAACTGGAAAACCTGCGTGCTGCAATGCAAAAACAGATTTGCACCATTCATGCAGATGTAGAACTCTCGGCCAACGGTCAGAATGACAGTGGGTCAGCGGAGCAGAAACTGCATGTCCTGTTGTACAAGTCCACGCTGCCAGAAAATGACCTGAATCAAGCGCTGGATGAGCTTCGGACGGAGCGCAGGCGGCAAAAGGTAGAGTATCAGGGCGCACCGTTCGCAGACGTGTTTTTGGTCAGTCTGATTTTGTCCGATGAGGACAGTGAGCGGGCCTGCACCGTGGATGTGGGGGAAACCGGCATGAGCTATGTCATTCCGTGGAGCAGCATCCCGAAAGACCTGCAGGAACCGCTGCACCGCTATGTATCGGAAGCGGAAGGAAAACTCTGCGGCTACTGCAAGGAAGAACTCTGCAACAGTGAAAGCGGCAGGATGGTCGTGGAACTGTATCTGGGCAAACAGGAACATCACGTTTCGAGGATATTGTATTGAAATAGCTGCACAACCGCAGCTATTGGATTGAAAATAAGGCTGAAGCCACAAGTGCTCCAGCCAATGTCAGAGTTTCTTACCGATGACGGCGAGACAAAGGATTACGACAAGCCGGAACATTTTGTGCAGATCACGCTGGATGCGGATGGAAACGCAAAGAGCAATCGTGCTACGGTCAAAGTAGAAGGATAATCGTCAGACATTACGCAGTTCCTACAGAGTGACAGCGTTTCAGCTTGAAATAATGTGTACCCAGTTTTCTGGACACCGGGTCAAAATTGAATAATTAGCTTTTTATATCTGCACCAGAAAAGCCGCTCCGGGTTTAGCCGGGGCGGCTTTTCTGATGGCATTGGAAAGGAGAGACCGTATTCTCAGGCGTGAAAACCGCTCACTGCCCTTCTTTTCCGTTCGGATGCTCGTCCTTCTCCAGAACAAGATCCATGAGGTATTCAAAGGTGATAAGCACGCGCGCATAGAAATAGTTGGCGGTAAGGTTCCGGTCGTCCAGCATCTTGTCGTCCAGCAGCACAAAGGCAGGGTCTGCACAGCGGGCGATGGGAGAATTGTCGGCACCCACAAAGGCAATGATGCTCCGGTGCTGTGCAAAGGAGTCCTGCACTGGCTTCAGGATGGTATTGGTCTTTCCGCTTTTGCTGATGGCGATGACCAGCCCGGCATTCAGTGCACCGCTTTCGTAGACCTCATAACTGTTGGAGCCGATGGCGCAGTAGCCCAGAACCAGCAGCTTCCGCACCATAAATTCCTGCAAAGGGGCACAGAACCCGGTGCCGGTCACAAGAATGGGCTTTTGCCGGTTTTCGTGGAGCAGCTCCACAAAGCTGTGCATTTTTTCTTCGGGGATATCCCCGATAAAGGCGGTAATGTCGGAGGCGTGGTTTTTGTTATCGATCTCGTTCTGGATCAGAAAACCGATGCGGTAGATCATATCGGTGTAGCCGGTATAGCCCATCTTTTTGCTCAGCCGGATCACGGCCGCCGGGGAGGTATAATTCTGCGCTGCAAACTCTCGCACGCTGCACTGACCGCCGTTTTTTGCGGTTTCCAGCACCGCCTGCAAAAGCTGCTGCTCGTTGGCATTCAGATGGTGCTGATCTGCCAGTTTGTAAAGGTCGTGTTTCATATTTTACTCCGATTTTCGAATCAAAGAACGGCTTGATTCCATAAAGTATACGCTGAATCGCGTATTTTGTCAATAAACATTTCGATGTATCCAACATGAAAGCGAAACATGTTTCAGCTTTTGCGAACAAGTTCAAAAAAAGTCCAATTCGGTAGATTTTTTTGTGCAGAGTGATATAATCAAGCCATCGAAACGGTAAGGTGCACCCCCGAAACGAAGAGACAATTTGAAAAGAGAGATTCATGGAACGTTAGGAGAACACCAATGAAACAAAAAGTTATGGATGCGATGCAGAGCTTTTCCAAAGCTTTGATGGGCCCCGTTCTGTTCCTGCCCATTGCGGGTATGCTGCAGGCGATTTCTTCGGTCATGAGCAACACGGCACTGGTGACAGAGGGCGGTGTTGTCTGGACCCTCGGCAAATTCATCAATGGCGGCGTTGGTGCAGTCATTGGCAATCTGGGTATCCTGTTCTGCGTGGGCATCGCAATGAGCCTTGCCAAAAAGCGCAAGGCAGATGCGGCATTTCTGGCACTGGTCAGCTATCTGGTCTGGCTGGCAGCCAATGCCCGCTGGCTGGATGTGGCAGGACTGACCATCGCCGGTGATACGGCAAGCGCTTTGTACGGCACCGGTCAGACCATCTGCCTCGGCTATCACGTTACCGACATGGGCGTATTTCTGGGCATGATCCTTGGCGTGGTGGTGGCGCTGGTCCACAACCGCTTCATCGACACCGAGTTTGAAGGTGCCATGGCCATGTACGGCAACAGCAAGTTCGTCTTTGTGGTGCTGCTGCCCATCGTTCTGGTCATGGCGGTGGTTGCCAGCTACGTCTGGCCTGTGGCTGCGGCGGGTATCAACGCCCTGACCGGTGTCATGGCAAGTGCAGGCGCGTTCGGCGTGTTCCTGTACGGTTTCTTGAACCGCGTGCTGATCCCCACGGGTCTGCATCATCTGGTCTGGTCGCCCTTCCTCTACTCCGCACTGGGCGACAGCATGATCATCGGCGGTGAGCAGATCGTTGGCGCAAAGCCTGTGTTCCTTGCCCTGCTCAGTGACCCCAGCGTGGCAATGATGCGGGATTCCGCACGTTTTCTGACCTACGGTCTGATGAAGACCTTCGGCGTGATCGGCGTGGCAATGGCTTTTATCTCCACCGCCAAAAAGGAGAAGAAGGCTGCCACCAAGGCACAGATCATCCCGGCTACCCTTACCGCCTGTCTGGTGGGCGTGACCGAGCCGCTGGAATTTACCTTCCTGTTTGCAGCTCCTGCGCTGTGGCTGGTGTACTCGGTTCTGGACGGTCTGTTCCAGATGATCGTTTACCTTATTGGTGTCCGGGTCTGCGCCACCAACGGCATCATTGACTTTCTGGTGCTGAACCTGCCCGCAGGCATTGGCCGCACCCACTGGCCGCTGTACGTGCTGGTGGGTCTGGTGGAGATCGTGGTAATGTACCTCGTTTTCCGCTTCCTCATCGTGAAGATGAACCTCAAGACCCCCGGCCGTGAGGACGGCGATGCTGTCACCGACCTTGCCGCAAACGCAGCTGCCGTCAAGCAGCAGATTCGCAGCGGCGCAGCCGAAAAGACTGCTGCCAGCGCAAACGATGCACAGACCGCAGCCCATATCGTGGAAGGACTGGGCGGTGCAGAGAACATCCTGAACACCGATAACTGCATGACCCGTCTGCGAGTGCAGGTCAAGGATGCCGCTCTGGTCAAGGACAAGGAGTGGTTCAAGCCCACCGGCTCCGCAGGTCTTGTGGTAAAGGGCAACAACATCCAGATCATTTACGGCCCCAAAGTGGGAAAGATGCGTGCCATCGTGGACAGCTACCTTGGTCGCGCAGAATAAGATATCCGCTTTTATTCATCATACAAAAAACATTATAATAGGAGGCTTGCCTTATGAAAACGTTCAAACTGGTCATCGCCGGCGGCGGCAGCACTTATACCCCCGGCATCGTCAAGAGCCTGCTGGTGCAGAAGGATCGCTTCAAGCTGAATGAGCTGGTGCTCTACGATAACAACGCAGAGCGTCAGGAGGCTGTGGGTGTCATCGTCCGCCATGTGGTGGAAATGTTCGACCCGGAACTGAAGCTGACCCTGACCACCGACCCGGAAGTTGCCATGACCGATGCAGATTTCATCTTTGCACAGATGCGTGTCGGCCTGTACGCTATGCGTGAGCAGGACGAGAAAATCCCGCTGAAGTACGGCGTTGTGGGTCAGGAGACCTGCGGCCCTGGCGGTCTGGCTTACGGTCTGCGTACCATCTACCCCATGGTGGAGCTGATCGATTACTGCGAGAAGTACGCAAAGCCCACCTACTGGATCGTCAACTACTCCAACCCCGCTGCCATCGTGGCAAAGGCAACCTTCCGTCTGCGCCCGAAGGCTCGTATCCTGAACATCTGCGATATGCCGGTTGCCATCGAGCGCAACATGGCCGAGATTCTGGAGTGCGACCGTCATGATCTGGAAGTGGACTACTTTGGTCTGAACCACTTCGGCTGGTTCACCAAGGTGCGCCTGAACGGTGAGGATGTGACCGAGAAGCTCAAGAGCTATGTAGCAGAGCACGGCTATATGCCCCAGAACGCCAAGAGCGATGTGCTGCACAGCGATCCGTCCTGGCTGCACACCTACGCAAACGCCAAGAACATCTGCTCTGCTTTCCATGACTATCTGCCCAACACCTATATGCAGTACTACCTGCTGGGCGATGAAGTTGTAAAGAGCAGCGATCCCAACCACACCCGTGCCAATGAGGTCATGGAAGGCCGCGAGAAGCGCATCTTTGATGCTGTGGCAGATTATCGTGCCGGTAAGGACGTAGACCTGACCAAGTTCTTCGGCGGTGTGCACGGCGAGTTCATCGTGGACGTTGCCATGAGCCTTGCCTTCGACCTGCGCAAGCGCTATCTGGTCATGGTGGAAAACAACGGTGCTGTGGAGAACCTGCCCTCCGACGCCATGGTGGAGGTTCCCGCTTACATCACCGACCGCGGCCCGGAACCCGTGCGTGTGGGCGAGATTCCCACCTTCTACAAGGGTCTGATCGAGCAGCAGGAGGCTGTGGAGAAGCTGATCGTGGATGCTGCTGTGGAGCACTCCTACGAGAAGGCACTGATGGCCTTTACTCTGTCCAAGACCGTGCCCAGCCTGCTGGTCGCCAAGAAGATCTTGGACGATATGATCGTTGCCAACAAGGCTTACTGGCCGGAGCTGCACTGATAAGTACTTCGTCAGCGGCTGATACCGGACAACTGAGCCCATAAAACATTGAACGTCTCCCCGGCATTCCTTCCAAGAAGGATGCCGGGGAGTTTTTTGCTGTCATATTTACAGGTATCTGCAGTCATCATATACGAATATCCCGATATCTCCGCATTCAAGTTCTTCGCAGCGCTTTACCCATACGATCTGTCCGCTATGATAATGTGGCTCTATACCATCCATAACGCAGGCGTTCCGCTGGTCTGCTGCGGGGAGAAGATGAAAGAGCTGGTTCCCAATACGGTGGAAGCCAGCGGCGAGAAGCATCTGCCGGTGGCAGAGCTTTTCGGCAGTCGTCTCACGGTCACAGTGGGCGCGGTGGAGCACCCCATGGCGGATGTTCACTATATTCAGTGGATTTTTGTGGAGACTGAGAACGGCGGGCAGATCCGCTATCTGAATCCGGGGCAGGCTCCCAACGTGGGGTTTGAACTGGGAAGTGAAAAGCCGGTGGCTGTTTACGCATACTGCAACCTGCATGGCCTTTGGATGACGAAACTCTGATACAATCAATGCAAACGGGGAGTGATTTGATGTCACTCCCTGTTTTTTGATGAGAACTTTATGCGGTTCTTTTGGTTCGGAACTGTGTATAAATGGGATGGATACAGTGATGAAAACACTTGCTATAATATCGCCATGGCGCAAGTTTCAGTTGCGCAAGAGGGAAAATTGCCTGAAATGCATTAAAGGCTGATAATACTCCGTGAGCTGCTCACAAGAGCAGCTCCATCGAGTCGCGGTCATTGTGCATTTTCAAGCTGAAAACAGGCCGGGACTCGGAAAAGGAGTCTCGGCCTGTTTGTGTTTCCGGCGCAAAGGAAAGGATTGAACAATGCGATTTGATGCAAAAGAATTCGGCGGACGTATCCGCGATTTGCGGAAAAAGAAGGGGATTACACAGGAACAGCAGAGTATAATGCTGAACGTTAGTGCGAATCATCTTGCAAAAGTTGAAACGGGAAGCCGCTGCTGCTCGATTGAGTTGCTGCAGGATCTTTCGTCCTGCCTGAATGTCAGAACGGACTATCTGCTGAACGGAGATGCACCGCATAACAACCATCTGAGGGAAAGACTGACGTTTCTTGCACAGGAATTAGAAAAGATTACGGCGGACCTCCCGGTATGGGGATAGGAAAAAGCAGAATCCTCTTTTTCAATGTCCAAAAGCGTGGTAGAATAGGTAAAAGATTCAGTATCTGAAAAACGGAGCGCGCAACAATGAAGATTCTGGTCAGCGCCTGCCTGCTGGGCGAAAACTGCAAATACAGCGGCGGAAACAATTACAATCAGGCGGTTTGCGATTTTGCGCGGGGACATCAGGTGGTTCCGGTCTGCCCGGAGGTGCTGGGCGGCCTGCCCACACCGCGGTGCCCGGCGGAAATCGTGCAGGGCGTTGTCACGAACAAAGAGGGCATCAATGTGGACCGGGAGTTCCGGGCAGGTGCAGCGAAAGCCCTTGCCATTGCAAAAGAAAATGGGGTGGAGCTTGCCATCCTGCAATCCCGCAGTCCCAGCTGCGGCGTGAAGGAAATTTACGATGGAACGTTTTCCGGGACAAAGATTCCCGGACAGGGCGTTTTTGCCAAGATGCTGATGGACGAAGGCGTCCGTGTTCTGGATGCCGGGGAATTGCCTAAAATTATCTTGAAAAATGAGGACGGAAAATGTCAATCAGACTGATTTGCAGCGACATTGACGGTACGCTGCTGCAATACGGCAAAAAGGAACTGGAAGACGAGATCTTTGAGCAGATACGGGAGCTGCATCGGCGCGGCATTCTGTTTTGCCCGGCATCCGGCCGGCAGTATACCAGCCTGCGCAAGCTCTTTGCACCGGTGGCGGACTGCTGTGTGTTTCTCTGCGAAAACGGCGGCGTGATCTATAAGGACGAACAGTGCATCGCCAAGAATCCGATGCCCCGTGCATTGGCCGAAGAAATCGCCAACGACCTGTGGACCCGCAGCGACGGGCAGGGCGAAGTGATGCTCTCCGGTCAGAATACCGCCTACCTGATGGAGCGGGGCATGGGAATGCTCCAGCGCATCCAGTTCATCGGGAACAACTATCAGATCATTCATGCCCCGTCTGAGGTGCCGGAGGAGATCACAAAAGTATCGGTGTATCTGCACGAAGGCGTAGAATCTTACACGGAACGGTTTGTCCCACGATGGAAAGAGGCGAACTGCGCTGTGGCAGGGCCGTACTGGATCGACACCACCTTTGCCAACAAGGGCATCGGTGTGCGCAGCATCTGCAAGACGCTGGACATCGACCTTGCCGATGTGATGGCTTTTGGCGACAATTATAACGATGTGTCGATGCTGGACATTGTGGGTGTGCCCTACATTATGGATGGTGCCGCCGCACCGCTGCGGGAAAAGTACCCGAACCATACACCCCGCCCAGAGGATGTGCTGCGGGAGTTCTTGAAGCAAGCGTAAATTTGGAACGCGCACGTTCCAAATTTGAAATGATACGATACAAGCTGCACGGCTTTGCTGGAAGAACTGCGCTGACAGGAGAATTTTATGACAGAGCGTTATTGTGAGGGTGGACGGTTTGCTGACCTGTCGTTCACCGAGGAGACTTTTGAGGACTGCGACTTTACCGACTGCGTGTTTGTGGATTGCTCCTTTACCAAATGCGAACTGGATCATACCACGCTGAACGAGTGCAAATTCGTGCGGTGTGAGATCACAGGTCTGCGCAGTACCCATTCCTCGGTGCAGTCGCTGGATTTTGAGGACTGCCGCCTGAATGAAATCGAGTGGGCACCGCTGATGTCCAATGGTGCCTTCCCGGACCCTATCCACACGCTGAAAGAGTGCAGTCTTAAATATAACACCTTCACCGAAATGAACTTTAACCGCTTCGACTTTTCGGATGGCAACGAAATTGTCGGTTCAATGTTTGCCAAATGCGAGATGCAGCTGGCGAATTTCAAGGGCGTGGAACTTCACGAAACGGAATTCTACCAGTGTGACCTGCGCAAGGCGGATTTCCGGGATGCCGCCGGTTATAGGGTGGACATTCTGGGCAGCCGCCTGAAGGATGCGAAATTTTCCCTGCCGGAAGCAGTGAATCTGCTGGCAGATTTGAAGATCAAGCTGTCATAAGAAGGAGAGAAAATGCGTCAACTCATCATTGCCCGAAAGGACCTGCAGATGTCTCCCGGTAAGCTGGCGGCGCAGTGCTGCCATGCTTCGCTGGCATTCCTCACCGACCCCATCGGCATGGGACAGGGCGTGGAACCCATTGAGAAAGACGGAGAAATTACCGGCTATCGGGCAGAAATCATGTTGGAGAAAGCAACCTATGAAGAATGGTTCGATGGCTCTTTTACCAAAACTATCTGCGGGGCAAAGAACCGCAATCAACTGCTGAAAGCAAAGACAATTGCCGAGGAATTGGGCCTTGTGGAAAACAAAGACTTCTTCCTTATCCGGGATGCCTGCCACACCGAGCTGGAACCGGAAGAATTTGATGAAAACGGAGAGGGCATGACCCTGACCTGCATCGGTTTCCGCCCGCTGCCGGATGAAATTGCACATCAGATCAGCCATAAATTTCATTTGTATTGATTCCTGGAACTCCTTTATTTTATAAGCATTTTCCGCAATCGCTGCAGCCGTTGCAGATCAACTTGCTGCCGCAGGTCTCGCAGTTTGCGCGGAAATGGGGCACATAGAGATCTTCCTGCGGGATGGGGTAGCCCCAGTCGTCCACGAGGTCAAAATGAATGGGCCTGCCCTGAAAATTCATGCCGGATTTATAGGCCATTCGGCTTTGCAGCTGCTTGTTTGGCAGGTGGTAGCGCCTGCCGTCCTTGATGAACACGGTGCCGGTCTCGATAAAGCAGAAGGTCACGTTGGCATCCACGCATTCCTGCCGGAGAGACTTGACCCAATCAAAATTGCAGGGGCGGGCACCATCGTAGTTTTCGCCGCCGCAGATGACCTGCTCGATTTGCCCGGCGGTAAGGTACTGCCGGATGCTTACTGGCCCGATGAAGGGTGCGCACATGATGCCCTTGTGCTTGAAGGGCAGGTCAAACAGAATGGGAATGCGCTCATCGGCGCGGCGCTGATTTTCACAGGTGACGTTGAAAAAGATGTTGTCCCAACCGCTGCCCCAGTCCGGCGGCAGGCACTCCCGTACCCGCTGCGGCCGTTTGGTGAGCAGAAAAAACACCACATCGCTGCGTTGGCGCATGATGTCCCACGCCTCAACCCGCCACGGGTCGGCTTCTTCCAAGAAGAAATCCGAGGTCATGCAGACCCGGATCTGCTCACCACTCTGGATTTTGTAGTGTCCGGTGCGGTCTTTCTGGAGCGGATAGGAAAAGCCGCTTTTCGTTTTGTAGATCTCGGCTCCGTTCTGGTCCCGCATCCGGTCGAGAAAATACATGTAGCAGTTCTGGCAGCCCTCGCTGCACTTGACGCAGCCGTGCCATGGATTCCAGATGTCGTGCAGGAAGCTCACCTTCTTTCGATACCTATTATTATAATAGCTGCGCGGACAGGAAACAAGAGCACCCCTTGCACCGCCCCGCCGGATGTGATAGGATGAAGAAAACCATGTGAGGGAGGAACCACCATGCCGTTTCTGATGATCCGCAATGACATCACCAAAGTGGCGGCGGATGCCATTGTCAACCCGGCCAACCGGAACCTTTTGCAGGGCAGCGGCACCAGCCGTGCCATTTATCAGGCGGCAGGGGAGCAGGAGCTGACCGCCGCCTGCGAAGCCATCGGCCGTTGCGATTTGGGCAGAGCCGTGTGTACTCCGGCATTCGGTCTGCCCGCAAAATATATTTTCCATGCAGTCTGCCCAGCGTGGCACGGCGGCGGGTTCGGCGAAGCTGAACAATTAGCCGGTGCATACCACTCCGCATTGGAATTAGCCGCAGAGTACCACTGCGAGAGCGTGGCCTTTCCGCTGCTGTCCAGCGGAAACTATGGCTACCCCAAAGAACAGGCCTTCCGCATTGCGGTGGACACCATCACACAGTACGTCATGGAGCACGACCTGACCGTGTATCTGGTGCTCTACGACCGGGACTCGCTGGCCGTGAGCCGGAAGCTGTTCGCCTCGGTGGAGGAGTACATTGACGACCACTATGTAGCACAGAACAATGAAAGCTACGGATTTTTCCGTCGGCGCAGGGAATTGTCAGAGCGGCGGAGGCTTCTGGAAGAAGATGCCGCCGTGCCGATGCTAGGTGCAGTTCCGGCACCCGTCGCGGCACCCAGGACAGCCCGCAGTCTGGAAAGCCTGATGGATAATCTCGGTGAAAGCTTCACCACCCGGCTGCTGCGGCTCATTGACGAGCGGGGGCTGAAGGACTCCACCGTGTACAAGCAGTCCAACATCTCCCGGCAGCATTTCTCCAAAATTCAGTGCAATCGCGACTACAACCCCAAAAAGAAAACGGTGCTGGCCTTTGCGGTGGGGCTGCACCTGTCCGAAGATGAAACCATCGACCTGCTCAAGAGTGCGGGCTATGCCTTTTCGGATGGCTCCAAGCGGGACTGGATTGTGCGGTATTGCCTGGAATACAAAATCTATAACATCAATCAGGTCAATACGCTGCTGTTTGAATACGATCAGGAACAGCTGGGTGCGTGATTTGTCGCCTGCCCGTTGACCTTTTGCCCTCCGGTTTGTGGTATCCTTTTGCCAACGAAAGCGATACACCACAAAACGGAGGGCGTTTTATGTTAGGCGCAATTTTGGGTGACATCGTGGGCAGTCCCTATGAATTTGACCACAACAATTACAAGCACAAGGATTTTCCGCTGCTGAGCGAGAAATCGCACTTCACCGATGATACCGTCATGACCGCTGCGGTGGCAGTTGGTCTGATTGACGGAAAGGGTCTGCCGGAGAGAACATTTTGTGCAGTGCAGCATGAAATGCGGTTCTGGGGCCGTGAATATCCCCATGCCGGTTACGGCGGGATGTTCCGCCGGTGGCTGCACGCAGAAAATCCGAATCCCTATGGCAGTTTCGGTAACGGCTCGGCTATGCGGGTGTCGGCAGCGGGCTGGCTGTTCGATACGCTGGACAAAACGCTGGAAATGGCAAAAGTGACCGCTGAAGTCACCCACAACCACCCGGAGGGCATCAAAGGCGCGCAGGCCACGGCGGCAGTGATTTTTCTGGCTCGTACCGGTCACAGCAAGCCGGAGATCAAGCGGTATGTGGAGCAGACCTTCGGTTATGACCTGAACCGTACCTGCGATGAAATTCGGCCGACCTATCATCATGTGGAGACCTGTCAGGAAACTGTGCCGGAAGCAATCATTGCTTTTCTGGAAAGCGTCAGTTTTGAGGATGCACTTCGCAATGCGGTCTCTCTGGGCGGCGACAGCGACACCCTTGCCTGCATCACCGGCGGCATTGCCGAAGCTTTTTACGGGATGCCGCAGGAACTGCGGGACGAGACTTTGAAACGTCTGCCGGAGGATATCCGGGAAGGGTATGAGCTGTTGTGCTTCATGATTGCCAAGATGATATAAAATGCGATGATGCGACTGAATTTTGAAAAGATTGCATAGGATTTTATAAAAGTATTATTCTTTTATGAATTTTAGCACTCTTCTATTGACACTGCTAATGAACGGTGCTATAACAGTGGCGTGCTCAGGAGGAAGGGCAAAAGGAGAGCCGCTAGGCTCCCCGGAAAGCCCTTCTGAATGGACGCTTCAGATTTTTTGCCCCGACCCGAACGCCGGGATTGGAGGAATGATTTATGCTTATGCCGACTGTTTTCCATGAAAACCTGTTCGATGATTTCTTCGATCCGTTCTGGAATGACGCTGCACTGGAACGTGCTATGAACCGTGAGGCTCGTGGTGCCTTTGGTAAGCGTGGTGCAAACATGATGAAGACCGATGTCAAACAGACGGACAATGGCTACGAAGTAGCTGTTGACCTGCCGGGCTGCAAGAAGGAAGATGTCCAGATGGAACTGGACGACGGCTACCTGACCATTCAGGCAGTGCGCAGCCACAGCAACGATGAAAAGGATAAGAAGGGCCGCTACCTGCGGCGCGAATCCTTCTCCGGCACCTGCGCGCGCAGTTTCTACGTGGGCGATGTGAAGAAGGAAGACATCCACGCAAAGTTCGAGGATGGCGTCCTGCACGTCGAGCTGCCTGCTCCTCAGCAGACGAAGGCTTTGCCTGAGAACCCGAACCTGATCGAGATCGAGTAAAACGCCGGTCGTGTGCGCCAAGGCACAACGCACATAAAGTGGCCCCGGAGAGCTGTAACAAGCCCTCCGGGGCCATTTTTGTTTCGCTATCTTTTCCGCAAGGGAAAAACATGGTATACTGAGAACAGCAACTTCAGAATTTATGGAGGTACTTCACTATGGAATACAAACGCTTTGGCGGTAAGCTCCTTGTCCGCATCGACAAAGATGAGGAGATCGGTGAAACAAATTTGACTTTAGGGGGACAAAGATGAGTGATGTAAAAGGAAAGACCGGCGCAGTCCTGAGGGAGACGGCAGTCCTGACCGGGGCGGTGGCGATCATTGCGGCGGGCGTTTTCTTTTTTCTGGTGCCGAGCCATACATCCGTCAGCAGCATTTCCGGCCTTGGCATCGTGCTGTCCAATTTTGTGCCGCTGCCCTTGTCGGTCATTACGATGATTCTGAACGTCGTGCTTCTCATCATCGGGTTCTTTACCTGCGGCAGAGAATTTGGCGCAAAGACCGTATACACCAGTGTGCTGCTGCCGGTGTTTCTGGGGCTGTTTGAAAAGCTGTTCCCGGAGTTCGGCTCGATGACCGGCAGTCAGGAGCTGGACGTGCTGTGCTATATTCTGGTGGTCAGCATCGGGCTGAGTATTTTGTTCAACCGCAATGCATCCTCCGGCGGGCTGGATATCGTGGCAAAGATCATGAACAAGTACCTGCACATGGAATTGGGAAAAGCCATGTCTCTGTCGGGAATGTGTGTGGCGCTTTCCGCGGCCCTGGTTTACGATAAAAAGACCGTGGTGCTGAGTATCCTCGGTACTTACTTCAACGGCATCGTGCTGGACCATTTCATCTTTGATAACAGCATCAAACGCCGAGTCTGCATCATCACCGAAAAAGAGGAGGCGCTGCGTCAGTTCATCCTCCATGACCTGCACAGCGGTGCGACCATGTACGAGGCCATCGGTGCATACAATCTGGAAAAGCACAACGAGATCATTACCATCGTGGACAAGAGCGAATATCAGAAGCTGATGAACTTTATCAACCGGGAAGACCCCAAGGCTTTTGTTACCATTTACAATGTGTCCAGCATGCAGTATCAGCCCAAGATCTGATCGGCGGAGAACTGCCGCAAAGGGCGGGCCTTTTGCGGCTTGCTCTTTGCCATAGCTGCGTGGTATACTCCGTTCGGAAAGATCAAAGCGCGTGGAGGTAAAAAGCATGCTGACCTATACCTATGTTTCAGAGGGAACGTTTGCCCTGATGGAAAAACCAAAGCCGGTGCTGCAGCACGAGCGGGACGCCATTGTAAAGGTGACCCTTGCCAGCATCTGCTCCAGCGACCTGCACATCAAGCACGGCAGCGTGCCCCGGGCGGTGCCCGGCATCACGGTAGGGCACGAGATGGTGGGCATCGTGGAAGAAGTGGGCAGTGCGGTGACCAATGTGAAACCCGGCGACCGGGTGACGGTGAACGTGGAGACCTTCTGCGGAGAGTGCTTTTTCTGCAAAAAAGGCTTTGTGAACAACTGCACCGATCAAAACGGCGGCTGGGCGCTGGGCTGCCGCATCGACGGCGGGCAGGCCGAGTATGTCCGGGTGCCCTTTGCGGATCAGGGACTGAACAAGATCCCTGACGGCGTTACCGATCGGCAGGCGCTGCTGGTGGGCGATGTGCTGGCCACCGGCTTTTGGGCGGCACGCATCTCGGAAATCACCCCCGAGGATACCGTGCTGATCCTCGGTGCAGGGCCGACCGGCATCTGCACGCTGCTGTGCGTCATGCTGCACAGCCCCAAGCGCATCATCGTCTGTGAAAAGGACGCAAGCCGCCTGCAGTTCATCCGTCGGCACTACCCGCAGGTGCTTACCGTGCAGCCGGAGGACTGCGCCGCCTTTGTGCGTGCCCACAGCGACCACGGCGGGGCCGATGTGGTGCTGGAGGTGGCAGGGGCAGATTCCACCTTCCGGCTGGCATGGGAGTGTGCACGGCCCAACGCCGTTGTGACGGTGGTGGCGCTGTACGATAAGGCACAGACCCTGCCGCTGCCGGAAATGTACGGCAAAAACCTCACCTTTAAGACCGGCGGCGTGGACGGCTGCGATTGTGAAGAAACGCTGCGTCTCATCGCAGAAGGCAAGATCGATACCGAACCGCTCATCACCCACACCTACCCCCTGCGCCGGATCGCAGAGGGCTACGAGCTGTTTGAAAAGAAACGGGACGGCGTGATCAAGGTGGCAGTGGAGTGCTGACGGTCTGCGCCAAGGCACAACGCACATAAAGTGGCCCCGGAGAGCTGTAACAAGCCCTCCGGGGGCATTTTTGTTTCCCGACATCTTTTCCGCAGCGGCAGGGCGTGGTAGAATAAGGGCAGAACCGATCCACAGGTGAGAAAATCGAACTTCAGAGAGAGGAGATGCTTCTATGCAGTCTGATGAGCTGAAACGCCGGATCTCGGCAGGCAGAGGAGATGCTTTGGCCGATCTGGTTTTGAAAAATGCAAGAATCGTCAATGTGTTTACCGATGAGATCGACACCGCTGATATTGCCATCAGCGGAAATTCGATCGTGGGCGTGGGTACGTATCATGGCCGGAAAGAAGTTGATCTGCACGGCAAATATGTCTGCCCGGGCCTGATCGATGGGCATATCCACATCGAAAGCTCCATGCTCTGTGGTCCGGCTTTCGAGCAGGCAGTGCTGCCCCACGGTACCACTGCGGTGGTCACAGACCCACACGAGATCTCGAACGTTGCGGGGCTGGAAGGCTTGGATTTTATGCTGGAAACGACAAAAAATCTGACCCTTTCGGTTTATTTCATGCTGCCCTCCTGTGTTCCGGCCACGGATCTGGATGAATCCGGTGCGGTGCTGAACGCAGAACAGCTCCGGCCTTACTACGGCGATCCCCGTGTGCTGGGGCTTGCAGAGCTGATGAATGCCTATGGGACGGTGCGCTGTGACCCGAAGATCCTGCAGAAGATCCGCGACTGCACCGAAGCAGGAAAGATCGTGGATGGACACGCACCGATCTTGAGCGATAAGGACCTGAATGCTTATATTGCGGCAGGCGTTCAGTCCGATCACGAGTGCTCCAACATCGAGGAAGCCATGGAAAAACTCCGGCGCGGACAATACATCATGATCCGGGAAGGAACGGCTGCCAAAAATATGGAGGCCCTGATGCCGCTGTTCCGGGAGCCTTATTGCAGCCGCTGTATGCTGGTGACGGATGATAAGCACCCCGGTGACCTGCTGGACAGCGGACACATCGATTCCAACATCCGTAAAGCGATCCGGTTGGGGGCAGACCCGGCGGTGGCCGTCAAAATGGCAACGCTGGTCCCGGCACAGTATTTTGGGTTCAAGCAGCGCGGTGCCGTAGCACCGGGGTACCGGGCAGATCTGGTTGTGGTTCCTGATCTGGAATCCTTTACGGTCGAACAGGTTTACAAGAATGGCACGCTGGTGGCCGAGCACGGAAAAACGCTGAAACCCGCACCGCTTGACATCGACCGTGTGAGATTTTCCCACGTTATGGATTCCTTTGATCTGGATGAGATCACACTGCAGGACCTGGAACTTCGGGAAAGCGGGGAGCAGGAGCGTGTCATCTGCCTGAACCGGGGCGAGCTGCTTACGGAGGAAAAAATCATCCCGTTCCAACGGCGGCCGGGCAAGGCTCCCGGTGTGGACCCGGAACACAACATCGTAAAACTGGCCGTTTTTGAGCGGCATCATCACTCCGGCCATGTGGGCATTGGCTTTTTAGGGAACTTCAGCCTGAAATGCGGAGCCGTTGCATCGAGCATCGCACATGATTCCCATAACCTGATTGTGGCAGGGGACAACGATACCGATATGATGCTGGCCGGCAACACCGTGCGGAAAAACAAAGGCGGACTTGCGTTTGTGGCAGATGGACAGGTCGTGGCAGAACTTGCGCTTCCGGTGGCCGGATTGATGAGCACCGAAAGCGCAGAGAGCGTTGCGGCGAAAATGCAGGCGCTGAACGATGCCCTCAAGGCACATGGTGTAGCGGAAGATATCGGCATCTTTATGACCCTCGCCTTCGTCAGCCTTCCGGTCATTCCAAAACTCAGACTGAATACATACGGCATCATCGATGTAGCGCAGCAGAAAGTCGTTCCGGCTGTTTTTTAATAGGCGATAACAACAATACTGCCGGAGATCAACCTGAATGGTCCGTCTCCGGCAACAGAACAGTTCGTTCCTACTCTTAGAAACGAGCCGCATCAAGAGAAAAATTGACGGGAATTCTTATTTGATAAATTGGAATTTATTGAGGTGTTTAGAATGAAACAGAAAGTACCTATGATATGCAACATTGTGAGTCTCATTCTGTTGATTGTATTTGTTATTAAGAGCATCGTTGATTATACTCAATACTTAACATCGCTAAACTCTGCGCCTTTTTATTTGTGGGTGTTAGTAAATGCTTTGTTTTTGGTAATTCCTGCAATTATTTTGTTCGTTATTGGTTTCGTTGTAAAGAAGAAACAGTAAACAATTCCAGTTTGTGGATTGGAGGAATAAAATGAAAAAGTATTTTCTACCGCTTGGTGTATTGGGAATATTTATGACTATTGCAGTAACATTATGGCTGACACAGGACAATATATTTTACCTTTTTAATTTTAGCTATATTGGAATATCAATTTTTTTCGGGATATTTCTTTATATAAAAAAATACAAATATGCCCGCAGAGTTGCACAGCTTTTAGTCGGACTTTATATGTTGGTGTATTTGGGCTTTATTTGCGGTGAAAATATGCAGATTGAGGGATTTTGGTATTATCTTTTTACAGGGGTATTTGAAGCCGCAACAATTCATTATGCGGTGGCAAAAATTTTCGGACCATTGCTTTTTGGCAGAGGTTGGTGTGGGTATGCCTGTTGGACGGCAATGGTGCTTGATTTTCTTCCGTATAAAGTTCCCAAAACACCACGGGAAAAGATTGGGTGGATAAGGTATATAACATTTGCAATTTCTCTTATATTTGTTTCGGTGCTATTTCTTGCTCATATCGATAACATTGAGAGGATTATGTTTTGGGCGTTTATCATTGGAAATGCCATATACTATATAGTTGGGATAATATTGGCTTTTGTCTTTAAGGATAATCGTGCATTTTGCAAATACATATGTCCTATCACTATATTCTTAAAACCTATGAGTTATTTTTCGCTGCTCCGAATTAAATGTGATAAAAGCAAATGTGTTTCATGCGGCAAATGTAAAAATGTGTGTCCTATGGAAGTAGATGTTACAGATAATTCCAGAAAACGAAAAAACGGTACGGAATGTATTCTTTGCTTTGAATGCGTGAAGAATTGTCCGAGAGATGCACTATAAATTCGCGTTTATCAAGGTGAACATTTAAGTATTAAAAACGGGAGTGAAACAAATGATGACCATTGCACAGATCATGGAAAAGATGATCGCCTTTTCCGAAGGGAATATCCATGACATCACGCACCTGAGCTGTGTGTGGACCTATGCCAAAACCATTGGTGAGCTGGAGGGGCTGGACGCAGACACGCAGTTTATTCTGGAGGTGGCGGCCATCACCCACGATATCGCCTGCCCGCTCTGCCGCAAAAAGTACGGCAACACCAATGGTAAATATCAGGAGCAGGAGGGTGCCCCGCTGGTGCGGGAGTTCTTGGCGGATACCGGCATGACGGCTGCACAAATTGATAGGGTGGCGTATCTGGTAGGGCACCACCATAGTCCGGCGCAGATCGACGGCATTGACTATCAGATTCTGATTGAGGCAGATTATATCGTCAATGCGTCCGAAAGCGGGTACGACCAGCAGGCAATCCGAACCTTTATGGAACATACGATGAAAACGGCGGCAGGCATCCGACTGACAAAAACGGTGTTTGGAGTGTAAAAATGATTCAGAAGCATTGCTTTGAATGCGGTACGGCATTGATTGAAAAAGAACTGGAAGAAGAGGGCATTGTGCCTTACTGCCCGAAATGCCAGCAATACCGTTTCCCGATGTACAATGTGGCGGTCAGCATGATTGTTGTGGATGAGGAAACCGGGAAAATTCTGCTCATCCAGCAGTACGGCAAGCCCTCTTATATTCTGGTGGCTGGATATGTGAACCGCGGTGAGGCAGAAGAACACGCCGTGGTGCGGGAGGTCCGGGAAGAAACCGGGCTGGAAGTAGAACACCTCCGGTTCAACCGTACCAAGTTTTTTGAGCCGTCCAATACGCTGATGTGCAACTTTACGGCTTTCGTCAGAACCGCAAAGGCGCTGCATATCAACCACGAAGTGGACCGCTGCAAGTGGTTCACCCCACAGGAAGCCAGAGAAAACATCCGTCCCAACAGCCTTGCAGTGGAATTTTTGAATGCGTATCTGGACGAAGTGGGGAATAAGCCGATGGAGATGTGATCCGTGACGGAACCACGGGAATTTTGACGGGAATGGACGCACTGCACGGCTATTCCACCTCTGGTATCTTGTTCAGCAGGGCTATCCTGCGGCACTGTTCACGCCGTTTTCCCGATACATCGCTGAAAACAAGGACGCATATTACAAAGCCTACGAACGCGTGGAGAGAAATGCTCTGATTTCCGGCTATACGGATATGACTCCCTTTCTGTTCTACTTCTGCAATGAGGTCTATAACCGCCTGCAGGTGGATGCAGTCCCGCCGAAAACTGATCTTGAGGTATATCAAACTGCTCTTGCGGAAGGAAAAATCACAGAAAAAGAACGGCTGCTCTGGGAGTATGTTCTGTCTGCTTATGGTGCAGAGGAGTTTACCACAAAGCAGCTGGAAAAGGATTTCCGAAACGCTGCGTATGCAACTATTCGGACGTTTGTGATGAAATTCCATGAGATGGGGCTGCTTACTGCAAGAAAAGCAGGAAACAGGGTGTTCTATCGTGTCGGTGGGACTTCTTGACGGTCGGCCTAATGAATCCAAAAGGAGAACGTTATGAAAACGATTCGTGTTGTGGCCGCTGTGATCTGCGACTCCATGCAGGCAAAACGCAAAATCTACGCCACTGCCCGCGGTTATGGCGACTATAAAGGCCAGTGGGAGTTTCCGGGCGGCAAAATCGAGCCGGGCGAAACCCCGCAGCAGGCTCTGAAGCGGGAAATCAAAGAAGAACTGGACACGGAAATCACCGTGGAGGATTTAATTGGGACAATCGAGTACGATTATCCGGCGTTTCATCTTTCCATGGACTGCTTCTGGTGTGAAGTGGTTTCCGGCGATCTTGTTCTGAAAGAAGCGGAAGCTGCACGATGGCTGACAAAAGATGACATTGATTCCGTTCCGTGGCTCCCGGCGGATCGGACCATTTTGGAGGCCATTAGAAGCTCAATGCAGCCAGTGAAACCACTCCATACCAGCGAATATGACAACGAACCTCTGCAGAGATGCTGAGGATTCCCGGAATGAAGGATGAACTGCGCCGTCCCATGATGCTGCTGGTGAAAGCCGCTATTCCGAAAAAATTGTAAAACAGAGGCCTCTGAATCTTTCCCTAATAAGAAAGAGATTCGGAGGCCTTTATTGGTTGATCGATGTGATCAAAATGATCACATCGATTCAGAAAAACGCACTTGCGAACGAATCGCCGTAGAACATCGAACGCTTTATGGGCTATGCCAGCAAGGCTGAAATGCTCCGCATGGATATGGCTTTGCTGGTCAGTCTGGCTCTGAACGTTCTGAGAGGAAACCGCAGCGAATAGCGGACAACCAGTAACCCGTAAAAATGAGGTGATAGCGATGTAATCGGAGGTGAGTGAGCCATGCGAAAGAGTGCCCCCATTGAAGTGGTGGTACATTACCCCAAAACGAAAGAGGGATGGGACGAACTCGGAAAACGGGTCGCAACCGCCCACGCCAACTATGTGATCGAAAAAATCGACCGTCTGAACTGCCCCACATGGCAGAAGCTCGAATTGCTGCAGGCGGTGATCGATACTACCAAAGGAACCTACAAACCCAAGGAACACCAAAAGCCCGGCTGGCAGCCGAGCCGATAAACAAAGCCCCACGCTCAACATATGCTTTTCTGCTCTGACCAGAGACGGCCAGATTCAGAGGCAGTGTTGAGCGTGGGGCTTTTTGTGTTATATAAGTTTTTGGAATTTTGCTGACAAAAAAATCGTTGATTGTTGGCGGCCAATATGGTATTCTTTTTGTAAGGGAAGGTGAAGTGCATGAATCGTCGCAGCGTGAAAATTATGAGAAGAAAAGCAGGGGGAACAGCAGGAAAGAATGCAGAAAAGTATTCGGTCAATCTCCCGGCAGTGTGGCTTCATGCGATGGGACTTTCAAAAGAGGACCGGGTAGAACTTTCTTTTGACGGTGAAAAAATCACCGTCCGACCGCTTGCATCAACAGACTCGGAACTGTTCCGCAGAAATGCAGAACAGAAAGGACATCAGCTGAAAGAATATCGGTATTATGACGGAGATGCGTTGTGTACCGTGATTTTGGCAGATTTTACAGCGGAGCAGATCTGCATCGAAAACAAAGTTGACGAAATACTGGATACTGCGTTTGGTGTGAACGAAACGCCCTCATGGGAAGACTTCCTGGCCTTTCTGGCAGACCGATGCATTCCGAAAACACGAAAGGGCTTGGATTACTATCTGGATGCTGTTGGCGTTCCGGAATATGACCCGGTTCTGCTTGTTGAAAAGACGCAGGGAAGAATGGCGGAGGATCACAAATGGCTGGAAATTATTTGACGCTGCATGCTATTACCCAAAACAGTTCCACTTTTTGCTGAAAGAGCGTATCGAAACCGTCCTGATGGAGCAGCAGAAAAAGCTTTTTGAAAAGTAAAAGCTCTTGCGTCCCGTGAAAAAAGAAGGTAATATAAATACAGAGCAAGACACAGAACGCAGGGAGGGATGAAAACCATGTTTTACGAGATCATGCACCGGGAAAGCTGTGTGGCACAACTCAGCACGACAGGGGAATGCAGGGTCTGCCTCGAGGATTTCATGCCCTATGATCTGGTTCTGGTGGAATCGGATGATTTTGACGAGCGCATCAATAATGTAACGAACTTTTACTATTGGTGCGCCTCCCGGATGTTGACGTTGGATCGCACCTACGCCAAGGAAATCCTGAACAGTATCGGTGCATCTCAGAGTGCTACGGACAGGGAACGAGCACAGATCGCATTATCCTACCATTGTCTGTCTTTGCTGGATGTGTTCTGGGTGAAAGAAGAAAACGAGAAGATTCGATTCGAGGATATCAACCTTTTTGCACACTCCTTAAGCAATGCGCTTGTGGATATTGCGCTGCGGGGGCACCAAATGACGGTGACAAACGCCCATCTTCTGGCAAATGACCTGTCTACGGGCGGCTTGTACCCCAAGGCGTGGGTGCGAAAAGAGGATGGCTTCTATCTTTACAAGGATGGTGGCAGGGAAGCGGTGGAACGTGAAGTGCTGGCAAGCAAAATCTGCCGGTGCTTTGACTGCCATCAGGTACTGTATGAGCAGGGGATGTTTGAAAATGAGCCGGTTTCCATCAGCAAAATCATGACATCTCAGCGATACAGTCTTGTGACCTATGCAGCCTATGACGTCTACTGCACGAACCATGATTGGAACACGCTGGATAAGATCTTAGAGTTGGATGCTCCCAGCTACTATATGATGAACATTCTGGATTATCTGGTGGGCAATACCGACCGTCATTGGGAAAATTGGGGTCTGCTGGTAGACAACGAAACCAATCAGCCCATCCGTCTGCATGACCTGATGGACTTCAACCGGGCGTTTCAGCAGTACGACACGCCAGAAGGCGCAAACTGTCTGACCGTGGGAAAATGCCATCTGAGCCAAAAAGATGCTGCAGTGGAAGCGGTGCGGAACATCGGACTGAACCAAGTCCGTCAGGTGGAGCACACCGTATTCTCCGAGCATCCGGCATGGAAAGCAACGTTTGAAGAACGACTGCGTGTTTTACGGAACGCCATGTAAGTCAGAGCGAATATCAGGATAACTGAAACAGAATGATTCCATAACGAAAGCCCGTCTGCGCTGCCACATATCGTGGCTTGCAGACGAGCTTTTTCGTTTGGCCGGAGAAAAATTACCATATGATAACAACGGAGATTCGGTCAGCTTTGACTTCGGCAATCATCTTCTGAAATCCGGGTCGGTCGAATTGCGTACCAGAGATATCTGGTGCTCTACGACCGGGACTCTCTGACGGTGAGCCGCAAGCTGTCTGCCTCGGTGGAGGAGTACATCGACGACCACTAAGCAGCCAGCCCAGCGTTTTCCATCATTTGCAGGTAGGGCAGACCGTGGGCATCCCCGGCTCGTTCAATTTCCTTCATCTGCGCAGCCGTCACAATGCGATGTTTCATGTTGGCACCTTCTCTCGAACCCTAAGCAGCTCTCACGGTCTCCAAGGCTCGCTGCCCTGGTTGTTGATATCAATTTGGCACAGCTTCATGGCAGAAAGTGCCGTGTCATGGGACTGGGGCGTGACGCAGGCGCAGCAGGCAGCGTCCACGGAAACGTCGCTTTCCGGGAAGGTTGCTTTGCACAGGATGGCGTTGGAAAGCACACAGATGCCGGTGCACAGACCCACCAGCTCGATCTCCGGGGTTTCGGTCCCGGCGGCGGTCTTGAGCTTTTCCGCCAGCAGGGTGGAGCCAAAGGTGGGCTTGCAGATAAAGTGGTCTGCAGGCACGCCCTCCAGCGCCTCCGCCACCAGCGGATTTAGAGCGTGCCCCTCGCTGCCGGCGATGCAGTGAGCCACCGGGAGATGACGCCCCTCGTTGGTCTCCAGATAGTTGTCCGGGTGGGTATCCTGGGTGACAAAGATCTGCTCCGGGCGATAGGTGCGGATCTTTTCCAGCACCTTCGGCAGGATGGCTTCGGCCTCTTTTGTGCCCAGCGAGCCGGTGATAAAGTCGTTCTGCATATCCACTACGATCAGAAATTTCATAGGGGGGGTACCTCCCAAACTGATGTGTCAAGACACCTTTTTCTATCAGTATAACGGATAGAGCAAAAATTGCAAGGATTTTGTTTGGAGGCGGTGTTTTTTGGCAGAAAAATAGGGCTTTATGAGAGCGGAATCTTTTCCGCAGAGAGAAATCATGGTATACTGGATCCAAAGTGATCAAATGGGAGGTACCGTTATGAAGTGGGGAATTTTAGCGACCGGCACCATTGCCAAAAAGTTTGCGTCTACGGTGGAACAGATGGGCGCAGAAGGGGAGCAGCTTGTTGCCGTGGGCTCACGGCATCTGAAAAGCGCACAGGCGTTTGCACAGCAGTACGGCATTCCCCGCTGCTATGACTCCTACGAAGCCCTTGCCGCCGACCCGGAGGTGGAGGCTATCTATGTTGCCACTCCCAACACCCTGCACTACGAAAACTGCAAGCTCTGCTTGGGGCATGGCAAGCACGTTCTGTGCGAAAAGCCCTTTACCATCAACCCGGAGCAGGCG
The DNA here is from genome assembly GCF_003604105.1 of Faecalibacterium sp. AF10-46. NCBI lineage: Bacteria > Bacillati > Bacillota > Clostridia > Eubacteriales > Oscillospiraceae > Faecalibacterium > Faecalibacterium sp. AF10-46. The sequence continues at coordinate 114,630 of NZ_QVGY01000001.1, forward strand.
CAGGAGCTGTATCGTCTGGCGGAGGAAAAGCACCTCTTTCTCATGGAGGCATTCTGGATCTGGCTGCTGCCGCTGTACGACCGAATGCGCGAGATCCTTACTGCTGGCACCATCGGGGAACTGAAGCAGATCACCTGTCAGTACGGCTTTGTGGCCTCCGGTGCCCGGAAGGACCGCAAGTTTGATTCCAGTCTGGGCGGTGGTGCGCTGCTGGATATCGGCATCTACAATCTGGGCTTTCTGCGCATCCTCACCGGACAGGAACCGGAGAAGGTGGAGACCAAAGAGGTCCACATCAACGAGTACGGCACCGACGATTACAGTTGCCTTGCGCTGACCTACCCCGGCGGCTGCAAGGCGGAGTCCACCCAGACCATTGGGCAGGAGCTGGAGCGCAACGCCCGTATCGTGGGCACCAAGGGCAGCATCTTTCTGCCTGATTTCCAGCACGCCGAGACCATGACGCTGGTAGTGGAGTGCAAAGAGCCGGAGGTCATCCGCTGCCCGGTGGACATCAACGGCTTTGAGTATGAGATCCGGGAAGCAAGCCGCTGCGTCAAGCTGGGGCGTACCGGAAGCGACCGCTACACCCCGCAGGATAGCCTTGCCCTGACCCGTCTGATGTACGACACCCGCATGAGCTGGGGCATGAAGTTTGTGGGCGAGGTGTAAGCGCACACCTTGCCGCAGGTCTTTTGCGTGCGAAAACTATGATATACAGAGAGCGACAACTCGGAATTTACTTCTACTTAGACATACAAACTGTTGACAGTAAAACTCCTATATAGTATTATTTGATAAAATACTATATAGGAGTTTTTGTGTGAAAGTGAATGGCGGATTTCTTGTTACCAAAATAAAACAACTTGGAGATCGAATCTTTGAGAAGATTCTCAGCGAAAAGAATATTGATGCGTTTAACGGAGCCCAAGGGCGTATTCTTTATGTACTGTGGCAGGAAGATGGAATCTCAATCAGGTCACTCTCAATCAAATGTGGATTAGCGTTAACTTCTCTTACTACGATGCTGGAAAGAATGGAAAATCAAGGGCTGATAAGACGCGTTCAGTCTGAAACGGACAAAAGGAAAACACTCCTGTTTCTGACTGAAAAAGCATATGCCTTAAAGGACGAATACGATTCTGTATCTGATGAAATGGGCAGTATTTACTACAAAGGTTTTTCGGAGGAAGAAATTACCCGGTTTGAGGAATGCCTCGACCGTATCAGAAAGAATCTTGAGGAGTGGCAGAAATCATGAGTATTTGCATCAAAGATCAGATTCAAAACATGAATATCGTCATCGGATGTACAGTGGGGTGTGTATATTGCTATGCCCGCAATAATGTGAAACGCTGGCATATGATTGATGACTTTGCTGCCCCTGAATTCTTTCCGGGTAAGCTCAAGATGATGGAAAAGAAACGTCCGCAGAACTTTTTTCTTACCGGCATGAGCGATTTTTCCGGCTGGAAGCCAGAATGGAGAGACGAGGTATTTGCAAAAATCCGTGAAAATCCACAGCATCAGTTCTTGTTCCTTACAAAGCGACCAGATCTGCTGGATTTTGATACCGAGCTGGAAAACGCATGGTTTGGCGTTACGGTGACGAGAAAAGCAGAACTGTGGCGTATTGACGCACTACGGGAAAATGTCAGAGCAAAACACTACCATGTTACCTTTGAGCCGCTATTCGACAATCCTGGTTCAGTTGATCTTTCCGGAATCAACTGGATCGTTGTCGGCACCATGACCGGAGTTCAGAGCAGGAAGGTTCATACGGAGCCGGAGTGGGCATGGTCTCTGGCAGATCAGGCGCATGTGCTTGACATTCCGGTGTTTATGAAGGAAGACCTTGTTCCTATCATAGGGGATGAAAATATGATTCAGGAAATGCCGGAAGAATTCAATAAAGTGTTGGAGGTACAGAGATCATGGCAAAAGTAATAAATGGAATCCTCATTAATGAAGTGGAAACAAAGGACATCATGACCAAGTCCAGTCTGCCGGTAGGCGGTTACTCGGTCAATCCATATGTAGGCTGTACACATGCCTGCAAGTATTGCTATGCTTCTTTTATGAAGCGCTTTACCGGACATAAGGAGGAATGGGGCACTTTCCTTGATGTGAAGCATTGGCCGGAAATTAAGAATCTGAAGAAATATGCCGGACAGCGGGTGGTCATCGGTTCTGTGACAGATGGCTACAATCCACAGGAGGAGCATTTTGGGAATACCAGAAAACTTCTGGAGCAGCTAATTGGCAGTGACGCAGATATTCTGATCTGCACAAAGTCGGATCTTGTGGTACGGGATATTGATCTGCTGAAGAAGCTTGGACGAGTAACCGTTTCATGGTCGATCAACACACTAGATGAGAATTTCAAGAACGATATGGACTCTGCTTCTAGCATTGAGCGCCGTATCGCTGCTATGAAGCAGGTATATGAAGCAGGTATCCGTACAGTCTGTTTCGTATCCCCGGTATTCCCCGGTATCACGGATTTTGAAGCAATCTTTGAGCGGGTAAAGGATCAGTGCGATCTGTTCTGGCTCGAAAATCTCAATCTTCGAGGTGGTTTCAAAAAGACAATTATGGATTATATCGCCGGAAAATATCCTGATCTTGTGCCGCTTTACGACGAGATTTATAACAAGCATAACCGCAGCTACTTTGAAGCACTTGAAGTAAAAGCTGAGGAAATGGCTAAGAAGTATGATTGTCCCTTTGTGGATAATGAAATGCCTTATGGCAGAGTCCCGCAGGGACATCCGGTGATCGTAGATTATTTCTATCATGAGGAAATCCGAGGGACAGAGAATACAGGAAAAAGAAATCGTTAATCCAAACGAAAATTAAACTGATGAGGGTGGAGAGATTTATTTCTTGCTGTTTGAAATCGACAACTTCCAGTTTGCCGGGCAGACAGGCATCTAAAAAACCATACAAAAACGAGGGAACAGCCATGGTACTTTATTTTACAGGAACCGGCAACAGCCGGTATCTGGCACGGCGCATTGCCGAAGGGCTGGATATGCCGCTTTACGACCTGAACACCTGCATCAAGGCAGGGGATACCGCCCCGGTGCAGACCGGGCAGGATGTGGTGCTGGTCACGCCTACCTACGCATGGCGTATTCCCCGGGTGGTGTCCCAGTGGCTGGGCAACACCGAGCTGACCGGGGCAGAGCGCATCTGGTTTGTGATGGATTGCGGCAGCGAGATCGGCAATGCGGCAAAATATAACCGGCAGCTTGCGGCGCAAAAGCACCTGCGGTACATGGGTACAGCTCAGATCATCATGCCGGAAAACTACATTGCCATGTTCAATGCGCCGCAAAAAGAGCAGGCCCGGAGCATCGTGGAGCAGGCAGAGCCTGCGCTTCAGAAGGCGCTGGCGCAGGTCAGAGCCGGGCAGGAATTTTCTCCACTGAGAGACACCCTCTACGACCGCTTTATGAGCGGCTCGGTAAACCCGGCGTTCTATCGCTTTTTTGTGAAGGCGGATGCCTTCCGGGCAACGGATGCCTGTATCGGATGCGGCAAGTGCGTGGAGCGGTGCCCCCTGAACAATATCCGGCTGGAAAACGGCAAGCCGGTCTGGGGCAAACACTGCACTCACTGTATGGCCTGCATCTGCGATTGCCCCAAAGAGGCCATCGAGTATATTGAAAAGTTGAATCATCAATATATTGATCTGCTGAACGGGGATGGTCTGGCATCTGATAAGTTCTGGGGGCTGAATCGACGCATCCGTGAGGATCGAAAAAGTCTGGGTGTTCAGATGGAACTTCGTAAAACGGATCTGCCGTATACGCTGGTCAATCTGCTGCATGAGAAAATTATCACGGAAGATGACCTGAAGCAATTCAGCAGCGAATTGCAAGACGCGGTGAAACAGCTACAGGAACGAATGGAAGAGTGAATGCATACAACAGCAAAGGAGAAAACCTATGGAATATCTTTATGAAAAAGCACAGGAGAGCGCCGAGTATATCAAAATGCATACCACCAAACGCCCGAAAATCGCGGTGGTGCTCGGCTCCGGCCTTGGTAATCTGACCGCTGATTTTACCGAAACGGAAGAACTGCCGTACAAGGATATCCCGAATTTCCCGGTGTCTACAGTAGCAGGCCACAAAGGTGCGTTGCTGGCAGGCAAGCTGGGCGAGAAAGAGGTCTATGCGCTGGAAGGACGGTTCCACTTTTATGAAGGCTACTCCATGAAGGAAGTCTGTTACCCGTTTTACGTCCTGAAACTGCTGGGCGTGGAACAGGTGGTGCTGACCAATGCCTGCGGCGGCATCAACCGGGAGTTTGCGCCGGGCACCCTGATGCTCCTCACCGACTTCATCAACATGATGGGTACGAACCCGCTCATCGGCCCCAACGACGAGCGCTTCGGCCCGCGTTTCCCGGACATGACCGAGCCGTACAGTCTGGAACTGCGGAACCTCGCCAAACAGACCGCCGATGAACTGGGCATTTCCTATCAAGAGGGCGTTTATCTGGGCTTCATGGGTCCCTGCTACGAAACGGCCGCCGAGATCCGTGCCTTTGCGGGTATGGGGGCCGATGCCGTGGGCATGAGCACCGTGCCGGAAACCATGGTCTGCAATTATCTGGGTATGAAGGTGCTGGCCGTCAGCTGTATCACGAACATGGCCACCGGCATCCAGACGGTGAAGCACAGCCACGCCCGCGTGCTGGAGATCGCCAATCAGTCCGGAGAGACCCTGTGCCGCTGGCTGGGCGCAGTGATCCAGAAGATGGAAGGGTGAGAACGCCTTTTTCCGAGAGACTCATAAACAAATAAATATCCCCCGGCTCCGCCGGGGGATATTTATTGCGTCTGTGCCTTTTCCTGCAGGTGGTAGTATGATATACTTGTAACGATAAATCGGAAGTTGCAGGGGATAACAGAGATGAAAAATAGGATAATCGGTGTTATATTTTTAATTGTCTTTGTGTCAATCAACCTTTGGGCCATTTTGACAAAGAACTATTCCAATTCATTTCTGGCAGGAATTGCGGGGATGTGTCTTGTTACCGCAATTCTTTATCTCCGAAAAGGAAAAAAGTGATCCAATTCCTGCGTGTCTGACAAAATAATCCTTCCTTCTGTGATCCAATCACGGAAATTAAAGCTGAGAATTGTTATCATATAGACACAAGAAACACAAAACATTCTCAGGGAGGATTTCGATATGAGTGCAAAGTTTTACATCTGTGACCACTGTGGTAACCTCATCACCACGCTCCACGATGCAGGCGTTCCGATGCTCTGCTGCGGTGAAAAACTGCGGGAGCTGATTCCCAACACTGTAGAAGCCAGCGGCGAAAAGCATCTGCCGGTGGTCGAGCGCTCCGGCAGCACCCTGACCGTCACGGTGGGCGCGGTGGAGCACCCGATGGTGGATGTCCACCATATCCAGTGGCTCTATGTGGAAACGGCGCAGGGCGGCCACATCCGTTATCTCCATCCGGGCGAGGCACCCAGAGCGGCTTTTGAGCTGGGCGACGAGACACCGGTGGCGGTCTATGCCTACTGCAATCTGCATGGCCTGTGGACGACAAAACTCTGATAAAACAATAAGTCCCCTCCGCGCAGATACCCGGAAAGCGAGATCCGGGTCTGCACGGAGGGGACGATTTTGTTATAGCAGAACTTCTTTGGTCTGTTCGATTTCAACAGGGCACTCTGCAAGCAGGCCGGAATGCTGCCGGTACGCATCCGGTTCCATCCGCCATGCGATCCCGCAGCCAGCAGAAAGTTCCCGCGGAACAGGGATCAGCCTGCCGGGAATCCCGTTCTGTTTGCAAAAGGCTTCCAGTTCCATGACCGCAGAAGTAGTGTAGAATGTCAAAACCTGATAGGGCTTTTTTGCTCTCATACGCTGCCGTTATGCCTGAAAGGTGATCTCAAAACAGCCATCTGCCCGCGTGGTCGTCTGACCGTCCTTGTGTTCATATTCCAGCATTTTTTCAATGTTTTTGCGGGTGTGCGCTTCATCACCGAGAACGCGGATCATCTCGCCCGGATGCTCTTCCATCGCATCCATCGTCAGCAACACCGGTTCAGGGCAGGAAAGGCCGCGAACGTCCACTTCAACAAATTTAGCCATTGTGCTTTCTCCTTTTTCAGATCACTTTGCCGCTTTTTTACGGCGCAGGTTGGTTGCTGCAATCACAAACAACAGTACAATGCAAACGATGACTGCAATTTTGCCGGGCATGGCCGGGCCGCCGGGAACAGCGGCATCGGTCGCTGTGGCAGCTTTGGCGGCGCTGCCGACCAGATTAAAATTGTGTGCAAAAGCGGCACCCAGAAGCATACCGAGGAACGTTACCGCGCTGTCGGAGGAACCCTGCCCTGCAAGGATCAGCTGACGCAGCGGGCAGCCACCGGCCAATACCGCTGCAAAACCGACAACGTACATGCCAAGGATGTTCCACAGATGCTGCGAATGTGCAATGGGCTGGCCGGAGAAGCTCAGATGGAAATTGCCGGTGGCAATGTTATAAATGGTCATGACCGCAAACAGCGCGGCAATAATGCTGAGCAGGTCGAAATTCTTCATCAGGATCACATCGCGGATGCTTCCGGCAAAGCACATACGGCTTTTCTGTGCGAGGGCACCGATGACCAACGCGACCATCAGTGCCAGCAGCAGCGGAGCGTGCTTGCTGCCGGGGCCTTCCGTGCTTGCCGCATAAGCACCCGTTGCCACACCAATCACCAGCAGAGCAGCCAGCAGAACCGGCAGCACCGCACCGCTGAGCGACTTGGTTTCATAGGCTCTTCCCAGAGAAAAGCCTTTTTTCAAGAAGCAGGAGCCAGTGGCGACACCGCCAGCAAAGCCGATGAGCGCCACATACGCATTCAGGTCACCGGCAGACATCCGTAGCACCATGCGCAGCGGGCAGCCCAGAAAGACCAGTGCACCGATCATCATAACGGCACCCAGCAGAAAACGCACCATCGGCGCAGAACCGGCGGTAGAGCGATACTCTTTGGTTGCCATGGAAATCAGGAACGAGCCGCAGACAAAGCCGACGATCTCAGGGCGGAAATACTGAACGGGTGCAGCGGTGTGCAGTTTGAGCGCGCCTGCCGCGTCGCGGATGAAACAGGCCACGCAGATTGCCATGTTGGCCGGGTTGCCAGACATGGCCAGAAGCATGACCAGAAGTCCGATGACCACACCGGACAAGGCCAGCTTCCATGTTTTGTCGAATAATTTCATGATTGCCTCCTTTTTTAGCGGGTGAACTTTACCAGTTCAGTATAACACACACGATTTTTCAGGTGAAATTGATTTTATTGATAATCCGTATGTACTTATTGATATAATCAATGAACTGGATTATAATAGAAGAAAAAAGCCTTTTCAGCACAAAAAGGAGCGCAGCATGGATATCCGCCAACTGGAAGCCTTTGTGTATACCGTAAAATACCAGAGTTTTTCCCTTGCGGCTCAAAAGCTTTATCTTTCGCAGCCGACCGTCAGTTCGCATATCAACAATCTGGAAAAAGAACTTCATACGCAGCTTTTGAAGCGAACGACCAAGAGTTTGTCGGTCACGCCCGCAGGGCAGACCCTTTACAACTACGCAGCCGAGATCCTGAATCTCCAGCAGAAAGCGATTCTGGAACTTTCCGATAAAAATCAGAAGCTGCTGCACATCGGTGTTTCCTCCGTTCCGTCCCTCTATCTTCTGCCGGAACTGCTGTCGGCGTACCATCAGGAAATGCCGGATGTCCGCTTCCGTACCAGCTGCTCGGACAGTCTGGATGTCATTCGGAAAGTAACAGATGGAACCTGCGATATCGGGCTGGTCGGCACGAAAATTTCGGATACACCCTGCCGCTTTCTGCCGGTCACTTCGGATGAACTTGTGATCGCGGCCCCGGCTACACCGCATTTTCAGGCCTGTCTGGAATTGAAAGATCCGGTTTCCATGCTGCTAAAAGAACCATTTCTCCTGCGGGAGGATACTTCGGGGACAAAACAGGAAACGCTCTATTATCTGAAAAACCGGGGGCTTTCGCTGGACGATCTGAATGTGACCGCTGTGATGGATGATGCCGCTTCGCTGATCCGCTGCATCACACTGGGGATGGGCATCTCCATCCTTTCCCGTGCAACGGTTCAGAACGATGCACAGCTTGGAAAGCTGTTGATCATTCCTCTGGAACAGTCGGCTTTCTTGCGGAAACTCTATATCGTGTATTCTTCCACACAGTTTATGTCGGAACCGACGGCGCACTTTTTTGCGTTTATGAAGCAGTTCTATGCCATTTCCTGAAAAAGGAACCGATGGCTCCCGGCCTGTGGATGACAAAACTCTGATAAAACGAAACGTCCCTTCCGCGCAGATACCCGGAACGTGAGATCCAGGCCTGCACGGAGGGGACGTGCGTTGTTTCAGAGCTGTCACAGGCATTTGCCGCAGCCGTGCCACGGATTCCAGATATCGTGCAGGATGACCACCTCCCATTAAAACACCGGGTGCCACTCGTCTCGGATGCCGATGTCGTCACAGACGATTTTGCCGCAGAGCGGTGCGGACGATACTGCCGTGTGCAGCGGCTTGTAACTGTCAAAGGTGACGGTCAGGTCGGCACGGACGGCACCTTCGGCCACCTCGCCGGTGTCGGTGTTGATGCCGCTGGGCAGGTCTACTGCCAGAACAAACGCGCCGTTTTCGTGTTGACAATTCATCAGCGCACAGGCGGCAAGGCCGGAAGGACGCAGACTGCCATGGAATCCGGTGCCGTAAAGGGCATCCACAGCAGCATCAAAGCGCTGGGTTTCCAGTACGGAACCGTCGGCGCAGATGTGCACTGGCAGGGAGTGCAGACGCTCAAAGTTGCGGATGGCGTCAGCGGTTTTCGGCTCGCCCTCGGCCAGAAAAACAGTCACGCTCCAGCCATCTTTTGCGGCGGCGCGGGCAATCACGAACCCATCGCCGCCGTTGTTGCCCTTTCCGCAGACCACCAGCAGCCTGCTGGGATGCGGGAACTGCCTTTTCAGTTCGGCGTAGGCTGCAAGCCCGGCGTTCTCCATCATCTGCAGATAGGGCAGGCCGTGGGAATTTCCGGCCTGTTCGATGGCCTTCATCTGTGCAGCCGTGACAATACGATGCTTCATTTCGGAACCTCCACGTTTCGGTCTTATCGCCCGATGATCCTCCATTCAGCCAGCAGGATCACCAGAAAAATCAGGTTGGACAGGGTGAACAGCTTGAAGTAGCGGCCTTTTTCCTCCGGCAGCTCCCGCGCGATCTGGCGGTAGGAAATCAGGCTGGCCATGGACGCGATCAGGGTGCCAAGGCCGCCGAGATTCGTGCCGATGATAAGCGCGGCGGTTTCATCCGTGAACCCGGACAGGAGCAGGGCAGCGGGAACATTGCTGGTGACCTGCGAAGCCAGAACTGCCACCAGCACTTCCCGCCCGGCGAGGATGGCTTGCAGCCAGCCCGAAAAGGCCGGGATGCGCCCCAGATTGCCGATGAAAACGAAGAATGCCACAAAGGTCAGCAGCAGGGAGTAATCCACATTGCGGAGAGTGGAGCGGTCAGCGCAGAGGGTACAGACCAGCACAGCGGCAAAGGCAACGCCGTAGGGCAATACCCGGACGACCGCCAGCAGACAGACCGCAAACAGCATCGCATCCAGCAGGATGATTTTCCGGTCTGCGGTGATGTTCTGCTGCTCCGGGAAGATACCGATGCTGGCGGATGCCTGTTTGCGGCAGACCATGACCGCCCAGCCCACCAGAAGCAGCAGCGAAACGACCGTGTAGGGGAACATGAGCAGGAGGAACTCCGCCATGCGCATTCCGCTTTTGCCGTAGAGGTAGAGGTTCTGTGGGTTGCCGATGGGCGTGAGCATACTGCCAAGGTTGGCCGCGATGGTCTGCATGCACACCACCGGGATGGTCAGCGCCCGGCGGGTGTCCGGCGCAAGGCCGCTCAGAACTACAAAGGTAAAGGGGACGAAGGTCAGCAGGGAAACATCGTTGGTGATGACCATGCTCCCGAAAAAGCACAGCCCGACCAGAACGAGCACCAGCTGCAAGGCGCTGCCGGTCCGTGCCAACAGCGCCCGGCCCATCCGGTCAAAAACGCCCTGCCGCCGCAGTCCGGCCATGATGGTCATTAGGGAAAATAGAATAGCGAGCGTGCGCAGGTCGATGTAACCGAGGTAGTCTGCATCCGGCGGCACAAAGAACATGGAGAGCACGGCCAGTACGGCGGCGACCGAAAGAACGGTCTCCTGTTTGAGAAATCGATTTAACTTCATTTGAAATTCCATAGCATCCGCTTTCTTTCAAGAATAATCGATACATCCTTTAGTATAGTAGATGTGGAACAAAATGCAAGTTTTTTGCAGCGGTGAGTGATAGAACAGCGCAATTCAAAAAGTTGGATGTTTCATTGAAAATCTGTCAATAAATAATTTGTTGACACTCTTTTTGCGCTGTGATATCTTGACATCAGGGGACTATTAGAAAGTGGCAATTTTAAATTATGCTATCCTATAAGTGTAATATCTCGATTGCGTTATGAAGTCGAGCGGAAAATGCACCTTTGACAATTAACAGAAAGACGAATTTTCTCGTCTTACTTAGGAGTTGAGTCTGATGAATGGACTCAACTCCTCTTTTTTGTCTGTTGTATCCCAGAACTTGGACTAAGAGGGTGGGGGACTTGGACTACAAGTCCATAAACTTTTCTGCGAAAGTACGATACAATTATGTCACGGAAACGGACCGGGCCCGAGAGAAAACGGAAACCGGAACCGACGAACCTTGAAAATTGAATATGCAGCTTCAGGTACTTCCAGACAATGATACTTTCGTAATTCGCGGCCCGGTCATAAAGAAGACGGGGTGGCCGAGAGGCCAATGGAGTGGTGCAAATCCAACGCCTGATTGTTTCCCTTTCTCAGGGGTGCCGGGGGCAAATTAAGAGAGACCATACAAAACCTTTTCCAAACGCCGTTCAGGGGGAACCCGGACGGCGTTTTTTATGTATCAGCGAAAAGGAGTATGATCCGAAGGTCAGCTTTCGGGATGGCCGCTATTACGTCTTTGATGGGCAGAACACGGTGGAGGCACGCCGGGCCTGCAACGGCGGCAAGGATCTGCCCATTCGTTGCAAGGTTTTCCTCGGTCTGAGCAAGGAGGACGAAGCAACGCTCTTTGCGCTGCAGACCGGCATTTTCACCTGCCTGACGGCGGGCGAACGTCTGCGTGCCAATCTGGTGGCAAGAAACCCGGATGCGATCCATTTTGTGAGAGCCACCGTAGATACCGGTGTGGAGTTTGCCTATGACGGCATCCGGGCGTCCTGGAAGATCTACCGCATCGAAACAGCATATTCGCAGTATGCCAGTGCAACGAAATGCGCGGAACAGGTCGTTGAGGAAGAAGAAAACGCAGTTAAATGAAAACAGGGTGTGCCAAGCAGGTGGTTGCAACGAGAAACAATGAAAAGAATTTTTGTGAAGGTGATGAGTTACGAGATGGAGCACAGCTTTCTCCGCAATGATCTCGATGGAAAACAACTGCACAGATAAAGCAAAAAAGGAATGTTCTTACTTGTCAATTTGCTGTAGAAAATCACCTGAGTTTGGGCAAAATTGATAAAGTGAAAAAGAAACCCGTTCCCATCTTGACACTCCGCAAAGAATATGGTATTGTAATCAAGCATAGAATAAATTTCCATTCAAGTGCTTAATTTGTTCGTGCCTTACAAAAAAGAAAATTGTACGTGAGCAGCGTCGTTGGATTGTTACCGTTTGGCGGGCTAGACCAACTCTGCATAGCACAAGCCGAAAGCGTGTTTCAGCCTTCGGTATGTTTGCTGTGTCGAGGATGGTCTTTTTTTATTGCCTTTTTCAACTTGAGGAGGAGAAACAATGCAATATACCGTCAAAAAACCGATCAACAACAACATCCTGCGGGTGGTGGACCCCACCGGCTGCGAGCTGATCGTCACCGGGCGCGGGCTGGGCTTTGGCGCAAAGCCGGGGTACAAGCTGGACGCCGGAAAGGTGGAGCGCAGCTACCGCATGACCAGCCCTGCCGTGCAGCAGAAGCTGGTGGAGCTGCTGGAACAGATCCCCTATGAGCATCTGCTGCTCACCGACGAGCTGGTGGAGATGATCCGCAGCCGGGTGAATTACCCGCTGAACGAGAGCATGCTCATCACGCTGGCCGACCATATCAGTTTGCCATCCAGCGCAGTGAGCAGGGCATCCGCTTCTCCAACCCGCTCATGGCACCGATCCGGGAGTTCTATCCGCAGGAGTACCGTCTTGGCATGGACTGTCTGGCGATCATCCGCCAGCGCTGCCGGGCAGATCTCTCGGATGACGAGGGCGGCTTCATCGCCCTGCACATCGTCAATGCGGAGCTCAACACCACCATGAGCGTGGTGAACGATGTCACCCGCTTTGTGGACGGCTGCGTGCAGGTGGTGGAATACTTTTACGACTGCCATTTTGACCGGGATGCGCTGGATTTCAGCCGCTTTACAGTGCATTTGCGCTTTTTTGCGCAACGTGTATTTCAAGGAAAACAGGAGCAGGAAAACGATACCCACGACGAAGTGTTCCGCGCCCTGATCGCCCGCAATTGCAGCGAACACTACAAATGCGCCTGCTGCATTGCGGAATATGTCCGCAACACATGGCACAAGGAGCTTTCGGACGAGGAACTGGTGTTCCTTACGATCCATCTGAAACGGATTCGGATGGGGAAATAAGCCGCCCGCCTGCCGTACCTTTGATTCTCCGCAGGCCACGCCTGCGTGTGAATATATTTGTTGGATACGAATTTGGAAAAAGGAGAATTGAAGATGAAAGACAAGATCTTTGGCGTGCTGCAGCGTGTCGGACGCAGCTTTATGCTGCCCATTGCACTGCTGCCCGTGGCGGGCCTGCTGCTGGGCATCGGCAGCTCGTTCACCAACGAGACGATGCTGGCGGCTTATGGCCTGAACAGCGTCATCCACCCCGGTACCCTGATCTACACCATTCTGGACGTGATGAGCCAGACCGGCAGCGCCGTGTTCAACAACCTGGCCCTGCTGTTCGCCATGGGCGTGGCCATCGGCATGGCCCGCAAGGAAAAAGAGGTAGCCGCTCTGTCCGGTGCGGTGGCCTATATCATTATGAATACAGCCATTCAGGCCATGATCAATGCGGCAGGCGGCGTAGAAGCGATGCCTGCCAACTCCACCACCACCATGCTGGGCATCACCACCCTGCAGATGGGCGTGTTCGGCGGTATCGTGGTCGGTCTGGGCGTGGCAGCCCTGCACAACCGGTTCTATAAGATCGAGCTGCCGCAGGTGCTGGCCTTCTTCGGCGGCACCCGCTTTGTGCCCATCATCAGTTCCATCGTGTATCTGGTGGTCGGCATCGCCATGTTCTACATCTGGCCGGTGGTGCAGAATGGCATTGCTGCGCTGGGCGCACTGGTGCTGGCTTCCGGCTACGCAGGCACCTTTATCTACGGCCTGCTGGAGCGCGCACTGATCCCCTTCGGCCTGCACCATGTGTTCTATATGCCGTTCTGGCAGACCGCTGTGGGCGGCACCGCCATCATCGACGGTGTGACCGTGACCGGCGCCCAGAACATCTTCTTTGCAGAGCTGGCCTCCAAGTCCACCACGGTGTTCTCGGTCAGCGCTACCCGCTTCATGGCCGGTAAGTTCCCCTTTATGATGTTCGGTCTGCCCGGCGCGGCGCTGGCGATGTACCAGTGCGCCAAGCCGGAAAAGAAAAAGGCGGCAGGCGGCCTGCTGCTTTCCGCAGCCCTGACCGCCTTCCTCACCGGCATCACCGAGCCGCTGGAGTTCACCTTTATCTTTGTAGCACTGCCCATGTACGCCGTGCACTGCGTGCTGGCGGGCCTGTCCTTCATGCTGATGCACATTCTGAATGTGGGCGTGGGCATGACCTTCTCCGGCGGTCTGATCGATCTGGTGCTGTTCGGCGCGATGCAGGGCAACGCCAAGACCCACTGGATCTGGGTAGTCGTTGTGGGTGCGGTGTATTTTGTGCTGTACTACCTGATCTTCCGCTTCATGATCTCCAAGTTCAACTACAAGACCCCGGGCCGCGATGATGCCGAGGAAGTCAAGCTGTACACCCGTGCGGACGTGAACGCCCGCAGCGCCGCTTCCGGCAGCACCGCTCCCGCAGGGGATGATCCGGTCAGCGCCCTGATCGTAGAAGGTCTGGGCGGTGCCGACAACCTGTCCGACGTGGACTGCTGCGCCACCCGCCTGCGCTGCACCGTCAAGGATGTTGCGCTGGTCAAACAGGATGTGCTCAAGGCCTCCGGTGCCTCCGGCGTGATCTGCAAGGGCGACGGTGTGCAGGTGGTATACGGCCCCAAGGTGGCCGTCATCAAGGCAAAGCTGGAAGATTATCTGGAAAATGCACCTAAGACCCCGGCGGCGACCGCAACACCCGCCCCGGCGGCCCCCGCAGCAAAGGATACCGTGCTGTCTGCCTGCCTGAACGGCACTGTAGTGCCGCTGGCCGAGGTGAAGGACGAAGCCTTTGCCAGCGGTGCACTGGGGGATGGCATTGCCATTGAGCCCACCGATGGTGAACTGGTGGCACCTGCTGACGGTGAGATCTCCTCCACCTTTGAGACCCACCATGCCGTGGGCATGACCACTGTTGACGGCGCGGAGTTGCTGATGCACATCGGCATCGATACGGTCAAGCTGGGTGGCAAGCACTTCACCTACCTCGTCAACGAGGGCGACAAGGTAAAGAAAGGCCAGCCGTTGATCCGCTTTGAACTGGAAGCCATTAAGGCCGAAGGCTATCCCGTGACTACGCCGCTCATTGTCTGCAATACTGATGACTATGCCGCTGTCGTGGCTAAAGCCAGTGGCACCGTAAAGCAGGGCGATGCGCTGCTGGAACTGAAGCACTAAGCATTTCTCCCAAACTGTAAGGCAGGGTTGTTATAAAAGGGGGGCTGTTGCAAAAAAGCCCCAACAAAAAAATGAGATAGACTTCCCCAAAAGGGGTTGCCTATCTCATTTTTTTAGGATGAAGAAAACCACATGAGGGAGGAACGAAAAATGGATCACAGCGCACAGGATGCCCTGCCGCCTACATCAGCGGCTATTGATGCAATCACAGTTGGCGTTATAGGATCCGTTCCCGATTGACAATTTGGCTTTTGCACGAAAAAATACGGTGATTTGTATAAAAAAGATTCCATGGATTTAAAAAAGTATGATTCTTTTGCGGACTTTGGCACTCTGCTATGGACGCTGCTGATAAACGGCGCGGTATAGAACAGTGGCGTGCTCGGGAGAAGGCAAAAAAAGGAGAGCTGAAAGGCTCCCCGGAAAGCCCTTCAGAATGAGCGTCAAAAGCGATTTTATCAAAATGTTATAACAATATTGCCCCTGTCAGCTGTGTGGGATGAAACCAAAGCTGACAGGGGCATTTTTCAATGTGGAAGATCACTGCTTTCCCGAAGAACGGATTGCAAGTGCGTGCAGCTTCCGGCTCAAATCGGCCAGACACCATGCGATTGCCATACCGCCGGCAATTCCAAGAGCGGCCAGAAAGGTCTGCTCTCCGAAATGCCCTGCAGCAGACAAATCATTGGAGACGACTGCGTTCATGCAGTAGTAGAGGGTGCTTCCGGGAATGAGAGGAATGGCAGCGGTGATGAAGAAAGGCGTAGAGGGTGCATTGCAGCATCGGGCAAGAATTTCGGCATACAGAGCGGTACAGAAACCGGCCAACAGATTGGCAAGAAAGACGCTGCGCAGGGTGTTGGCGGCAAGAAGATAAGCCAGCCATGCCAGAAGTCCGCCTACACCGGCGGCGGGTAAGTAGCGCCGGTTCAGATTGAAGATCAGTCCAAAACCGACCGAACCAAGGGCAGCACTGAGCAACTGCGAAAAAACCTGTATCATGCGGAAATCCCTCCCATCAACCAGATGGCGGCCATTATGCCGAGTGCAAGGGTGGCGGCCATCAGAATGGCTTCCACCAGCCGAAGAGAGCCGGAAATAATGTCCCCAAGTAGGATGTCCCGGATGGAATTTGTCAGCATGATGCCGGGAATCAGCAGCATGATGATGCCAATCAGAACTTTATCGGCATGAAACTGCATCCCAAAGCGGCAGAGCAGCAGAGTGGAGACACCGCTGAGAAAGGATGCTATAAACTGAAATTCTACGCCATTCATACAAAAAGGCGAGAGATAGCGCTCCATCCAGCAAATCAGAACGGCAATACCGCCGGCCAGCAGGCCGTCCCAGAGATTTCCACCAAAGAAAATGGCAAAACTGGAAGCAGCCAACACACTGCCGGTAAGATGCAGTCTTGGGTCCGGATGCTGTGCCAGAATGTCATTCAGCTGGCGCTGAAACTCTTCTATGGAAGGAGGTGCTGTGCAGATACGGCGGCTGAGCGCATTGAGCTTTTCCAATGTCAGCAGGTCATTGCTGGCAGCGTGACGCAGGCGGCGGGTCTCGGTCTGCGGCGGCAGCGAGGGCATGGTAAGCGTGACCACGATGCTGGATGTGATCACGAATACATTCACATCTTCTGCCCCATAGGCGATTGCGATCCGGTTCAAAGTGTCCTCAACGCGGAATACTTCTGCGCCACTGTTTTGTAAAGCTTCGCCCATTCGGACCAGAATGTGGAGAAAATGACTGATCTCGGCCTCTTCCACAGTATCACTCTCTTTTCATCTCGGTTTCCACATTATTATAGCGGGTGGACCGGCAGAACGCAAGACGCTGCAAGGACAGAGAGACTTTTTGACAACTGCATTGTTTACGCGGGCAATGGATCGCCTGGTTCTGAAGAAACGGTTTGCATCCGTTCTGTCACAGCGAAAGACTACGATTGGAGAAGAAAAAATTGAATCCAGTGCAAACGATTTTGCCGAGAATTGCATGAAATATTATAAAAGTATTATTCTTTTATGAATTTTAGCACTCTGCTATTGACACTGCTAATAAACGGTGCTATAACAGTGGCGTGCTCAGGAGAAAGGGGCATGAGGGAACCGCAAGGCTCCCGGGAAGACTCCGCTCCTGATGCACGATCTTGATTTTATGCCCGACCCGAACGCCGGGATTGGAGGGTTGTTTTATGTTTATGCCTGCTGTTTTCCATGAAAATCTGTTCGATGATTTCTTTGATCCGTTCTGGAACGACGGTGCGCTGGAGCGTGCAATGAATCGTGAAGAGCGTGAAACTTTCGGCAAGCGCGGCGCAAACATGATGAAAACCGATGTGAAGCAGACCGCCGATGGCAACTATGATGTGGCTGTTGACCTGCCCGGCTGCAAGAAGGAAGACGTTCAGATGGAGTTGAGCGACGGCTACCTGACCATTCAGGCCGTCCGCAGCCACTCCAATGACGAGAAGGACAACGATGGCCGTTATCTGCGCCGTGAGACCTTCTCCGGTACCTGTGCCCGCAGCTTCTATGTGGGTGATGCCGTGAAGAAGGAGGACATCCACGCAAAGTTCGAGGATGGCGTCCTGCACATCGTGCTGCCCGCACCGCAGCAGCAGAAGGCTCTGCCTGCGAATCCCAATCTCATTGAAATCGAATAACGTTTGTGCACCGGTGTGAGGAACACCGGCGCATAAAACCAACCCCCGGAGAACCGTAAAAAGCTCTTCGGGGGTTTTTGTATTCTGACATCTCTACTTGATGGGATGAATTATTTCCGACTTGTCAGCCGGTTGAGCAGCATCACAGCCAGGACAATGACACCAATGACGAGAAGAATGCCGACCATGCCGATGAGCATCATGGGCAGGGTGGTCATCCACGAAGAAAGATGAAGCATAAGTGTACCTCCGTTAAGCCATCAGGGTCAGAATCAGGCCGCCTGCAATGACGGATGCGATCTGCCCCGAAACGTTGACGCTGATGGAGTACATCAGCAGGAAATTCTGGTTATCTTCTTCCAATCCCATCTTGTTGACCACACGGCCGCTCATGGGGAAAGCGGAGATGCCGGCTGCACCGATCATCGGGTTCAGTTTTTTGCCTTCGGGCAGGAACAGGTTCAGCAGCTTTGCAAACAGCACGCCGCCTGCGGTATCAAAAACGAAGGCTACCAGACCCAGTGCAAGGATGAGCAGGGTATCGGGCCGGACAAACTTGTCAGCGGTCATCTGTCCGGCCACGGTCAGGCCCAGCACGATGGTGATGAGGTTTGCCAGCACATTCTGCGCGGTTTCGCTGAGGGCATTCAGTACGCCGCACTCCCGCAGCAGGTTGCCGAACATCAGAAAACCAACTAGAGCTACGCTGGCAGGAGCTACCATACCGGCAATGATGGTTACCACAATGGGGAACAGGATCTTCGTCAGCTGGCTGACATTGCCCTTTTCATAGGGCATCCGGATGCGGCGGTCCTTCTGGGTGGTCAGCAGTTTAATGACCGGCGGCTGCACGATGGGCACCAGAGCCATGTAACTGTACGCTGCCACCATGATGGCACCAAGGTACTGGGAGTTGAGGGTGTTGGCTACAAAAATGGCGGTGGGACCGTCCGCTGCACCAATGACAGCGATGGAAGCAGCATCCTTCAAATCAAAGAAGAAGCCTGCCAGAAACAGGGTGAAGAAAATACCAAACTGCGCTGCGGCACCAAAGAGCATGAGCCACGGCTTTTCCAGCAGGGGGCCAAAGTCGATCATAGCACCAATGCCGATGAAAAGCAGCAGGGGAAACAGCTCGTTGGACATGCCTGCTTCAAACAGGGCGGAAATGGGGCCTACGGTATCGCCCTGCGTGATGGCACCGGACAGCGGCAGATTGACCAGAATGGCACCGAAGCCCATGGGCAGCAGCAGGCTCGGCTCCATCTTTTTGGCGATGGCAAGGTAGATGAGCAATGCACCAATGCCCCACATCACCACCATCTGCCAAGTCAGGTTTCCAAAATTGGAAAACAGACTTGCGAATGTGTTCAGAAAGTTCATAGTTTTCTTGCCTCCTATTGTGCTCCGGTGCGGTGACAAGAAAAAAGAGACTCCCGCCACAGCACCTTGTCTGTGACAAAAGTCTCAAGCGAACACATGACATCGGGCATTTCTGCCGTGATGACGCTGCCATGCAGCAGTCTCCCGAAGAATAAGCCGGAACACTGCCCTTTACTCCCTTTTATCAGATGTATTAAAACAGAATATGGGAAAACTGTCAAGAAAAATACAGAAATCTTTTCTGTATCTTATAAGGGTCTTTCCGCTGTGGTTCACGCAAGCTGATTACAGCAAGGCCTTTCTGGAAGCTCACCGGGAGGCAATCACCCTGCACAAGGCGGCGAAAGCTGCCTTTGACGAAGCCGGGCTGCAAAAACTGCCGAAGGTCAAGGAGTTGGATGCAGAGTTCGCAGAACTTCTGACCAAATAGTGTTCACAAGCATAAACTCTTGAAATGCTTCTGTCATAATGTTACAATACATGCTAGATACGTTGGTATATATACTGTTCAAAAAGCTGCTGACAACAGGATGCGATCAAGGCTGCAATGAACTTCTCGAAACCTGTGCAATGAAAATAAAACGGAATGAGACCGTCTGGGGCGGAGAAAGATTGGATGAAATGAAAAACTCTGGAATGAGCGAAACCATGCGCTCCCTGACACGGAAAAGCGTCTGTGCGCTGCTGAGTCTGCTGCTGTTGCTGTCAGCCGTGCTCCCTGTGAAGGCTGTCGCAGAAACCGCCCCAATAAAGATCATCCGCGTCGGCTCGTTTGAGGACACCTTCAACTATTGCAACGAGAAGGGCACAAGAAAGGGCTACGGCTACGAATTACTGCAGACCTTATCCGGCTATACAGGCTGGCAGTTCGAATATGTGACCTGCGACTGGTCAGACTGCTTCGAAAAGCTCAAAAACGGCGAAATCGACATCATGGGCGGTATTTCCTATACGGAGGATCGCGCTGAGGAAATGCTGTTTTCGGACGAGCCGATGGGGGAAGAAAAATATTACCTCTACGTCGATCTTTCGCGTGCAGACATCTCCGCCTCCAACTTCAAAACGCTGAACGGCAAAAAGGTCGGTGTTCTGATGGGAACGGAACCGGAAGTGATGCTGACCGAATGGGAGGAAAAATACGGCCTGAAAACGCAGCACGTCAACATCTCCAACAACGAGGATGTGAAGCAAAAGCTGGCAAACCACGAGATCGACTGCTTTGTTTCGCTGGAAGAATCCTTATGGGCAGAGCTTGGCATCTCGACCATAACCCGCGTGGGAAAATCCAGCATCTACTATGTGCTCAACAAAGACCGTTCTGATCTCAAGGAAGAACTGGACAATGCGATGCGCGCGTTGGACGAAGCGGCTCCTTTTTATACGGCGGATCTGTGTAAAAAGTATTTCTCGCTGGATTATAAGCCCATCCTTACGGGAGAGGAAAAGGCGTGGCTCAGAAAGCACGGTGCGATCCGAATGGGCTTTCTGACGAGTGATCGCGGCGTCAGCACCTATGACCCTGCCACCGGGGAGATTACCGGGACAATCACGGATTATATTCAGTTTGCCAGAGATTGTCTGGGAAATCAGGAACTGGAATTCCAGTTGGTCGGCTATGACAACAAGGAAGCAGAACTGGATGCGCTGAAATCAGGCGAGATCGACATGGTCTTCCATTTCGACCAGAGTCCCAATCTGGCGGAAGAATATCGCGTTGCCTGCACCAACACAACGTGGACCTCCAATATGATGGCGGTCACGAACAAACAGCTCTTTATCGAAAACGAAGTGAACCGCGTTGCCGTTCCCCAAAACAAGATTTCCCTAACAAGGTACATTGCGTTTTATTATCCGCAGTGGAAAATCGTGGACTGCGATACACAGGAGGATGCGATAAAACTGGTCAAGGACGGACAGGCAGACTGTTTTGTCACAGGGGTCATCAGTGAGGAAAATTACAGTAAGAAATACGGCTTTTACAGCGTTCCGCTGACTAACCCTGCCAATTCCTGCTTTGCGGTCAATAGCGGAAACCGCAGCCTGCTGTCCATCCTGAACAAAACAATCAAGGCAATGCCAGCCAATATGCTTACCAGCTCTCTGGCGATGTATAAGAGCTCCTCGCGGAAGGTTACCCTGATCGATTTTATAAAGGATAACTTCTTTATGGTTCTGCTGGTCAGCAGCATTGCGGTTGCAGTTGTTCTGCTCACGATTTTGAAGCTGCTCCAGAAGGCGCGTAAAGCCGAAGCTGCTGCAAGAAAAGCCGCAAACGATACGCAGGAACTGAATGCAAAATTGCAGGTCGCTGTGGAAAACGCGGAGAGTGCGAACCGCGCCAAATCCACCTTCCTGTTCAATATGTCGCATGATATCCGCACGCCCATGAACGCCATTATCGGCTATGCAGACCTTGCCTCCCGGCATCTGGACGACCCTGCAAAGCTGGAAAAATACATGGAGAACATTCAGGTGTGCGGACAGAGCCTGCTGATGCTGCTGAATAATGTTCTGGATCTTGCCCGGATCGAGAATGACAAGACGGAGATGGAGTATTCTGTTTCGGATGTCGATAAGGATTTCCGTAATTGCGTTGCGATGTTCCAGAATCAGGCAGACAGCAAGGGGCAGACGCTTACGGTGACAGCACATCTGCTGTATCCGTATGTCTATGCGGATATTCCGCACCTGACCGAGGTCTGTACAAACCTTGTCAGCAACGCGGTCAAATACACGGGAGCCGGCGGCACGATCCACTGCGATGTCACGCAGAAGCCCGGCAAAAAAGAGGGCTGGTGCGATATGGTGGTCACGGTTGCCGATAACGGCATCGGAATGTCGCAGGAGTTCCAGAAGCATATCTTTGAACCCTTTGAACGGGAACGCACTTCCACCGTCAGCAAGGTGGAGGGCAGCGGCATCGGAATGGGCATTGTGAAAAAACTGGTTGAGCTGATGAGCGGCACCGTGGAAGTGGAGAGCAAGATCGGTGTTGGTTCCAAGTTTACTGTGACCATTCCCTGCCGCATTGCGTCCGGGGATGAAACACAGGCGAAACGAGAAACAAACCCTTCGGATCAAAAGTGCCTGTGCGGTACAAGGATCCTGCTGACCGAGGACAACGACCTCAATGCGGAGATCGCCGTCGAATTGCTGCGGGAAGAGGGCTGCACGGTAGACCGCGCCAAAGACGGCGTGGAATGTGTGGATATGCTGGAAAAGGCTGCGAACGGAACGTATCAGATGATCCTTATGGATATCCAGATGCCTGTGATGAACGGCTACGATGCGGCAAAGAAGATACGGAGGATGGATGACCCCCAAAAGGCGGGCATCCCTATCATCGCCATGACGGCAAATGCTTTTTCCGAAGATAAACAGGCAGCATTGGATGTCGGAATGAACGATCATATCGCAAAGCCGATCAATATGAATATCCTTGTGCCGACCATCCAGAAATACCTTTGATGCGGACAGAAAGTTTTGCATAAGAACCTCCGCAGGCCGTAATGCACCCGCTAAACGAATACCGCCGAGGAACTTTTCCGGTTGGAAGATGTCCTCAGCGGTATTTTCAGTTTATATATGTGGCACAGGCAGATGGAAAGCTCTGCGGCTATTGCAGAGAGGATTTCTGCAACACCGAAAACGGACGGATGATCGTGGAGCTGTATCTGGGCAAACAGGGACATCACATTTTGAGGAATCTTGTATTAAACAGGGCAGCAGCCCTTAAAAAGAGTGACAGCGTTTCAGATTGAAATGCTTTCACTCTTTTTTGTTGTCTGAATCACAGATAAAATAGCCGCTTCATCTTGAAAACAGCGTAAAGATTTATTATAATAAGATAAATGGTTGTGTCTTATACAAAGGAGGGCTGAAGTATGGCAGCGCCGCGCACCTATCTGGCAATCGACCTGAAAAGCTTCTATGCCTCGGTGGAGTGCGTAGACCGCCATCTGGACCCCCTGACCACCAATCTCGTGGTGGCAGACGCATCCCGCACCGAAAAGACCATCTGCCTTGCGGTGTCGCCCTCCTTAAAGGCATATAAGATACCCGGAAGAGCGCGGCTGTTTGAAGCTGTCCAGCGGGTGAAAGAGGTCAACGCCCAGCGGCTGCAGACTGCCATCCGGCAGAAAAAGGCAGTTCGGGGAGAGGATGGCAAGTACCACTTTGCCAGCACCTCTTTCGATGCCAACGCCCTGAACGCAGACCCGACGCTGGGGTTGAGCTACATCGTTGCACCGCCCCGGATGCAGCGGTATCTGGACGTGTCCACCCAAATCTACAAAACTTACCTCAAATATGTGTCCCCGGCAGACATCTACCCCTACTCCATCGACGAGGTTTTTATTGATGTGACGGGCTATCTGCCCTATTACCACATGAGTGCCCACGAGCTTGCCATGACCATGGTGCGGGAGGTGCTGTACAACACCGGCATCACCGCAACGGCAGGCATCGGCACCAACCTCTACCTTGCAAAGCTGGCCATGGACATCGTAGCCAAGCACATCCCGGCGGACAAGGATGGTGTCCGCATTGCGGAGCTGGACGAGCAGTCCTATCGGTATCTGCTGTGGAGCCACCGCCCCTTGACGGATTTCTGGATGACAGGTCCCGGCACAGTGAAAAAGCTGGAAGCACACGGCATTTATACGATGGGGGACTTGGCACGTTTTTCTATCCACGGAGAAGATCGACTGTATGAGATTTTCGGCGTAGATGCAGAGATCCTTATTGACCACGCATGGGGCTGCGAGCCCTGCGGCATAGAGCAAATCAAAAGCTACAAGCCCAGCACCAACAGCATCAGCGAGGGGCAGGTGCTGACCTGTCCCTACCCCAACGATAAGGCAAAGCTCATTGTCCGGGAAATGGCGGAAATCTTGATGTTCCGGCTCACCGAAAAAAAGCTGGTGACGGAATCCATCACCTTGGAAGTAGGCTATGACCGGGAGAACGTGGACAAGGGCGGCTATCGTGGTCTGACCCAGACCGACCGCTACGGCAGAGTTATCCCAAAGGCGGCACACGGCACTGTCCGGTTTGATGTCCCCACCAATCTGGGCAGCACCCTCATCAACGAAAGCGCAAAGCTGTTTGAGCGCATCACCGACCCGGCGCTGACAGTGCGGCGCATTACCATCAACGCCAATAAGGTCACGCCGGACGAGGGCATCTATCAGGTGGACTTTTTCACCGACACCAAGAAGCTGGAAAAGGAGAAAAAACTCCAGCAAGCCATGCTGGGCATCAAGAACAAGTACGGCAAAAACGCCGTGCTGAAAGCCAGCAGCTACGAGGAGGGTGCCACCATGCGCCAGCGCAATGCGCAGATCGGCGGTCACAGCGCAGGAGGTTCGGATGGAAAACTACAAAAATAGCAAAATTGGGCGGGAGACCGCCCAAAAGTACGGGGACATCATAGAGATGGAACGCCCTCGGACGGAAGAATCCCTTCGCAAGCACCCCCGCATGACCCTTCAGAACCGTGCCAAGATCTTCTCGCCCTTCTCTCCGCTGCGGGGCTATGACGAGCAGCTTGCCGCAGAAAAGCAGCGCACCGAGCGGGTACCCAAGCGCATTTTGACCGAGGAAGAAATGTCGGCTCTGTCCGATCGGCTGATGCAGGTTACCAAGGGCATGACCATTACGGTGCGGTACTTCAAGGAGGATACCGCCCACCCGGAGGTTCCGGCAGTGGGCAACTATATCACACTGACAGGAAAAGCAGACCGCATCGACCCGGTGTTCCGCACCCTACAGGTGGGCAATACCGTGGTGCCCTTTGAAAATCTGGTGAAACTCGGCGGGGAGGGTATCATGGACATTGATGCGTATCTGGGCATCGGAGAAGAATGAGATGAGAGAAAATGCTGAAAGGGATTTTTATGGGACAGCTCTTTCGGTAAAATGACCTCAGAAGAAGCAAAACGCACATAAAGCGGCCCCGGAGAGCTGCGATAAGCCCTCCGGGGCCATTTTTGTTTTCCGACATCTTTCCGACAGTGGGAAAGCGTGGTAGAATAGGAGCAAAGCTGATATATGATCAACAGGAGGGGGAAAATCAAGATGGAAACGGTCTATATCGCAGGCGGATGCCTTTGGGGCGTACAGCATTTTTTTGACACAGTGCCTGGTGTACAGATGACTGAAGCCGGCAGAGCCAACGGAACAACGAGTTCTCTGGATGGCCCATACGATGGATATGCAGAATGCGTAAAAGTGGTCTATGATGAGAAAAACACAAGCATTTCAGAACTGATGGCACACCTATTTGAGATCATCGACCCCTACAGCCTGAACAAACAGGGCGTGGACGTTGGAAAAAAGTACCGGACAGGGCTGTACAGTACAGATCCCAGACATCTGGAAGAAGCAAGAGCTTTTATAAACGGCCGAGAGGACCGGGACAAGATCATGCTGGAAGTGCTGCCGCTGACAAATTATGTCCGGAGCGCTGAGGAGCATCAGCACCATCTGGAACGGCACCCCGAAGACTGCAGTTACTGCCATATCCCGGATGCTGTCCTGAACAAATACAGATGATGCAGGCTCGGTGATCGGTGCCGGAAGCGTGGTGCCCCATGACATTCCGGCGGGGGTCATTGCTGCGAGCGCGCCCTGCAGGGTGATCCGGCCCACCTGATGATGGTTCTGGATGTGGCGCTTGGCTGAGAGAGCGAAGCGGCTTCTCAATGGTAAAGTAACGGAAAACACCCCTGTGAGTTTTTTTAAACTCACAGGGGTGTTTTTAGGCGTTGGGGTCGGTCAGCACAAAGGTCAGCTCGGCGGTGGCGGCGCACTTGCCGTCCACCCACGCCGAGGCTTTGCCCACGCCCACCGGGCCGTGCTGCTCTACCAGTTCACAGTGCAGGGTGAGCACATCGCCGGGGGTGACCTGCTTGCGGAAGCGGGCATTCTTGATGCCGCCGAAGAGGGCCAGTTTGCCCTTGTTCTCCGGCAGGCTGAGCGCTGCCACCGCGCCGGTCTGGGCCAGTGCTTCCAGAATGAGCACTCCCGGCATCACCGGCTGGCCGGGAAAATGTCCGCAGAAAAATTCCTCATTGCGGCTCACGCACTTGCGGCCGATGGCCCACTGGCCCGGCTCGTAGTCCAAAATGCGGTCCACAAGGGCAAAGGGGTAGCGGTGCGGCAGAAGCGCCGCAATCTCCTCACTGTTCAGGGCGTTTGCGTCTGCACGCACGGTGCGGGGTTCTGCCATGGGTCAGCCCTCCCATCTGCGCAGGGCGATGCAGGCGTTGTGCCCGCCAAAGCCCAGACTGTTGCTCAGTGCGTAGGTCATGGCCTGTGCACGGCCAGTGTTCGGCACATAGTCCAGATCACATTCGGGATCGGGCTGCTCATAGTGGATGGTGGGCGGCGCAAACTGGTCATGCAGGGCCAGCGCTGTAAATACGGCTTCGATGCCGCCCGCACCGCCCAGCAGATGGCCGGTCATGCTCTTGGTGCTCACCACGGTCAGCTGCTTTGCGTGTTCGCCGAACACTGCATGGATGGCGGCGGTCTCGCAGGCATCGTTCATGTGGGTGCCGGTGCCGTGGGCGTTGATGTGGTCCACCTGCTCCGGTGCGATGCCTGCATCCGCCAGCGTCAGCGCCATGCAGTCGATGGCACCTGCGCCGCCGGGGGCGGGGGCGGTGAAGTGGTAGGCATCGCAGTTGGCACCGTAGCCCACCACCTCGGCGTAGATGTGCGCACCGCGGGCACGGGCATGCTCCAGCTCTTCCAGCACCAGCACACCGCTGCCTTCGCCCATCACGAAGCCGCCGCGCCGCGCGTCAAAGGGCAGGCTGGCTGCATCCGGATCGGTCGCGGTGGAAAGCGCTTTCATGCTGGTAAAGCCGCCGATGCCCAGAGGGCTGATGCAGCTCTCTGCACCGCCGCAGACCATGGCGGTCTCGTAGCCGTCACGGATGCGGTGGAAGGCATCGCCTACGGCATTGGTGCCGCCGGCGCAGGCCGTCACCGGGCAGGTGCACATGCCCTTCAGACCAAAGCGGATGGCCACCTGTGCCGCCGCCATGTTTGCAATGGACATGGGCACGAAATAGGGACTTACCTTTTCCATGCCCTTCTCTTCACCACGGGTGTGCTGCTCCTCAATGGTGGGCAGACCGCCGATGCCGCTGGAAAGGATGACACCGATCTGTTTGGCTTCCGCTTCGGTGTCCAGACCGCTGTCTGCAACCGCTTCGGCGGCGGCAGCAAAGGCCAGAACGGTAAAGCGGGCCATCTTGCGGGCTTCCTTTTTGTCCACGATGGTTTCCGGGTCAAAGCCCTTCACCTCGCCTGCCAGCTTGCATTTAAAATCGGTGGTATCGAACTGGGTAATGGGGCCGATGCCGCATTTGCCCGCTTTGGCAGCGGCCCAGCTGTCGGCGGTGTTGTTGCCCAGCGGGTTCACGGTGCCAAGGCCGGTGATCACGACTCTGCGTTTTTCCATGAGAGTTTTCTCCTTTTACATTGCCATGCCGCCGTCTGCACAGAGCACCTGCCCGGTGAGATAGCTGCTTTGTTCTGCGGCAAAAAATGCCACTGCATTTGCCACATCCTCCGGCTTTCCTGCGCGGCCTGCGGGGATGCCCTTTGCCATTTCGGCACGGACGGCTTTCGGCAGGGCGGCGGTCATGTCGGTCTCGATAAAGCCCGGCGCGACCGCATTCACGGTCACATTGCGGCTTGCCAGCTCGCGGGCAAGGCTTTTGGTCAGGCCGATCAGGCCCGCCTTGCTGGCGGCGTAATTGGTCTGGCCGGCGTTGCCCCGCAGGGCCACCACACTGGAAAGGTTCACGATGCGGCCCCAGCGCTGGCGCACCATGCGACGGGCGGCCTCCTTGCAGCAGAGGAACGCCCCCTTGAGGTTTGCGTTCAGCACTGCATCGAAGTCCTCCTCGCTCATGCGCAGGATCAGATTATCGCGAGTAATGCCCGCGTTGTTCACAAGGATATCCACCCGGCCAAAGGCGTTCAGCGCCTGTTCAAAGAGCGCTTTGCAGCCCTCGGCAGTGGAAACATCGGCCTGCACAGCCACGGCATTTGCGTTTTCGGCCTTGCACAGAGCCACCGTCTCGGCAGCTGCAGCTTCGCCGTGGCAGTAATTCACCACGACATTGCAGCCCTGCTTTGCCAGCTGGATGCACACAGCCCGGCCAATGCCCCGGCTTCCGCCAGTAACAACGGCGGTGCGAGTGATCGTTTCTTCGCTCATAGCTCTTCCTTCCATGCTGTCAGTGCGGCGCTCAGCTGCTCCGGGGTCTCCACCGAAGCGCAGACCACGCCGGGCAGGGTCTTTTTCACAAAGCCAGCCAGAGCACTGCCCGGGCCGACTTCCAGAATATGGTCTACGCCCAGCTCACCGAGGCGGCGGAGCGTATCTTCCATGTAAACGCTGCTCTGCACCTGCTTCACCAGCAGCGCCGGGATGTTGTCGACGTCAGCCTTTTCACGGCCAAGGCAGTTGAACAGCACCGGCACCTGCATCTCGCCAAAGGACTCAGACGCAAAACGCTTTGCCAGTGCATCCCCGGCGGGGGCCATGAGGCGGGTGTGGAACGGGCCGCTCACCTTGAGCGGGATGCAGCGGCGGGCACCGGCTTCTTTGGCCAGTGCGGCGGCTTTGTCCACAGCGGCTTTCTCGCCGCCGATGACCAGCTGGCCCGGGCAGTTGTAGTTGCAGATCTGCACACAGCCGAGCTGTGCAGCCTGCTCACAGCAGGCTGCAAGTGCCTGCCGGTCAAGGTTCAGCACGGCGGTCATGCCGCAGTCGATGCCCTTTGCAGCTTCGGCCATGGCTTTGCCGCGGTAAGCGGCCAGCTCGATGGCCTGCTTTGCGGTGAACACCCCGGCAGCTTCCAGCGCGGAGTATTCGCCCAGCGAAAGCCCGGCCACATAAGCGGGTTTCACGCCCTGCTGGGTCAGCACTGCGGTCACGCCGCAGGCAAAGGCCACCATGCAGGGCTGGGTGTATTCGGTCTGATTCAAAAGGCCGTCGGGGTCCTTAAAGCAGACGCGGTGCAGGTCGAAGTCCAGCTCTGCACTGTCAAATGCCGCCCGGAACGCGGGAGAGCTTTCGTAAAATTCTTTGCCCATGCCGGGGTGCTGTGCCCCCTGACCGGCATATAAAACGGCAAGCTTCATTGATTTTGCCTCCATTCGGTCACAAGTTCATCCATCAGCTCCTGTACCGTGCGCATCCGGTCCAGCCTGCCCACGTTGGCCCCGCAGAAGAACAGACCCTCCTCCACATTGCCCTTTACGGCTTTGATGAGCGCGTGGGTGATGCAGTAGGGCACCTTGGCGGGGTCGCAGGTCTTCAGGCAGCGGGCACAGTGCCGGGGAGGGAAGCGGGTCCCCTCTGCCAGCGCCTGCACCAGCGGGGTGTTCAGTGCACGGCCCGGCATTCCCACCGGACTGTGGATGATCCGTACATCCTCGGGCCGGGCGTTCAGCAGAACGTCCTTGTAGCCCTGGGATGCGTCGCACTCGTAGGTGGTGATAAAGCGGGTAGCAAGCTGTACGCCCGCAGCGCCCATTGCGGTAAAGTGGGCCATATCGGCACCGGTATACACGCCGCCTGCCACAAACACGGGGATGCTGTGGCCAAACTGTGCTTCAAAGGGCTTTACCTCGGCCAGCACCTCGGGCAGAATGTCATCGAGGGTCTGGCATTTGCCTGCCAGCAGGTCATCTTCGGCAAAGCCGAGGTGTCCGCCTGCCTTGCAGCCTTCGATCACCACAAAATCAGCGGTGCGGCCAAACTCTTTGGCCCAGCGGCGCAGGATGAGCTTTGCGGCTCTTCCGCTGGAAACGATGGGCGCGATGGCAACATCCGTTGTGTTTACGATGCCGGGCAGCTCCAACGGCAGGCCCGCGCCGGACACCACCGCGTCCACGCCCGCTTCCACAGCGGTGCGGATCGCGGCCGCATAATCCTGCGTTGCCACCATGGCATTGATGGCTACCATGCCCGCGCCCTTCGCAATCTCCTTTGCTTTCTGAATCTCGGCGGTCAGGGCACGGTGGTTGGCGCTTGCCGGGTCACGGGCAAAGTCCGGCTCCCGGTAGCCTGCATCGGCGGTGGAGATGCACCCCATGCCGCCGCAGGCTGCAACGGCACCGGCCAGCCCGCCGAGGGAAACGCCCACACCCATGCCGCCCTGTAGGATAGGCACAGACAGGGCCTTTCTGCCGAGGGTCAGCATTCGGTGCTCAGCGCGGCAATGCGCTGCCTCCCGCCGTTCCACAGGTCTGCAAGAATATCCGCCACCGGGCGCACCTCGTGCAGCATGCCTGCCACCTGACCGGCCATCAGGCTTCCGGTGGTGGTGTCGCCCTCAAACACGGCGCGGCGCAGGCTGCCAAGGGTGTACTTTTCCAGCTCCATCTTGTCGGCACCGGCGTTTTCCTGCCGGACATATTCGCGGCTCATTCGGTTTTTCAGCACTCGCACCGGCGCACCCACGCTTCGGCCGGTCACGATGGTATCGCTGTCCTTGGCCTTGAGCAGGGCGGCTTTGTAGTTTTCATGGATGGGGCACTCTTCGCTCACCAGCAGGCAGGTGCCTACCTGCACGCCGCAGGCGCCCAGAGCCAGAGCTGCTGCCAGCTGGCGGCCATCGGCGATGCCGCCAGCTGCAATGACGGGTACATTTACGGCATCCACCACCTGCGGCACCAGCGCCATGGTAGCCATTTCGCCCACATGGCCGCCGCTCTCGGTGCCCTCAGCAATGACAGCATCGATGCCCAGCGGCTCCAGATGCTTTGCCAGAACGGCGGCGGCGACAACCGGGATCACCTTGATGCCTGCCGCTTTCCACGCGGGGATATATTTGCCCGGGTTGCCTGCACCGGTGGTCACAACGGGCACGCCCTCTTCCACCACGATCTTGGCAAACTCATCTGCCTGCGGATGCATGAGCATGATGTTCACGCCAAAAGGCTTGTCGGTCAGCTCTTTGCAGCGGCGGATGTTCTGGCGCAGGGTGTCGGCGTTCATGCCGCCCGCACCAATGATGCCCAGCGCACCCGCGTTGGAGCAGGCGGCGGCAAACTCGCCGGTGGCAATGTTGGCCATGCCGCCCTGAATGATGGGGTATTTTGTGCCTAGAATTTCATTTAAAAGTTTCATAGTTTTATCCTATCGGTAAGCGTCCTCGCCCTCTCAGTCACCTTCGGTGACAGCTCCCCCAAAGTGGGAGCCTTTGGCAAAACCGAAAAGTTTACCGTACTGCCAAGGGCTCTCCCCTTGGGAGAGCTGTCGAGCAGAGCGAGACTGAGAGGGCGAGCCCGTTTGCCGAACATGATTTTTACTCTTTGTATTGAAAAATTGCGCCGCCCCATGTCAGGCCGCCGCCAAAGCCGATGCAGGCCAGAAGCTGGCCCGGCTGCAGCTGCCCGTTCTCGGCAAGCTCGTTCAGGGCTACCGGGATGCTGGCGGCGCTGGTGTTGCCGTGGCGGTCCATGTTCTTGTAGAACTTTGCCGGGTCGGCCTTCAGCGCCCGCACGCAGTGGTCAATGATGCGGCTGTTGGCCTGATGGCAGACCACCCACTCAAGATCATCGAGGGTCAGCTGTGTTTCATCCAGCACAGTGTGCAGGCACTTGGGCAGGGCATCCACTGCAAAGCGGAATACGGCCTTGCCGTCCATGGTGATGGGCGCAGAACCTGTGCGGTTCGGCCCGCCCGCATGGAGAACATCGCTGCCGCGCGCGCCCAGCGCCAGAGCAAAGGGAGTGTCCGACAGCTGAAAAATGGCAGCACCGGCTCCATCCCCAAACAGTACACAGGTGGAGCGGTCGGCGGGGTCCATCAGGCGGGAAAGGGCTTCGCACCCAATGACGAGGGCATACTGTCCACCCAAAGTTGTCAGCAGTCCCCGCGCCACGGCTATGCCGTAGAGGAAGCCGGAACAGGCCGCGTTGACATCCAGCGCAGGCCGGTCCTCGGGAAGGCCCAGCGCCGCCTGCACCTGACAGGCTACACTGGGGGTCGCGTCTGGGGCGGACAGGGTGGCACAGATGCAGCACCCGATCTGCGCAGGGGCAAGGCCGCTGCGGGCCAAAGCCTGCTTTGCGGCGGAAATGGCCAGCGTGGCGGCAGATTCATCCTCCGTGCACCAGTGCCGGGTGCGGATGCCGGTGCGGCTGGTGATCCACTCGTCGCTGGTATCCACCATGCGGCTCAGATCTTCGTTGGTGACCGTTCGGCCGGGGATGGCCCCGCCGGTGGCGATCAGCTGTAAACCACTCATGCGTTCCTCGTTTCTCCGATCTGGCGGTATTTTTTATAGCGCTGGTCGGCCAGCTGGCGGCCGCTCATGCGGCACAGCTCTTTCAGGTGCACCCGCAAAGCAGCATCCAACTGTTCAAACAAGGCTGCGTGGCTGCGCTGTGCGCCGCCCAACGGTTCCGGGATCACCTGCTCCACGATGCCATCGCTGTACAGATCCTGCGCGGTCAGCTTCATCATCTCGCAGGCTTCGCCGCTGCGGGAAGCATCCTTCCACAGAATGCTGGCAAAGCCCTCGGGGCTGAGCACCGAGTAAACGGCATTTTCCAGCATGAGGATGTGGTTTGCCACACCCAGTGCCAGCGCACCGCCGGAAGAGCCTTCGCCGGTGACAACGGCAATGACCGGCACGGTCAGGCCGCTCATTTCCATCAGGTTGCGTGCAATGGCTTCGCCCTGACCGCGCTCCTCGGCATCCTTGCCGGGGTAAGCACCCGGCGTATCAATGAAGGTGATGATGGGCCGGCCAAACTTTTCGGCCTGCTTCATCAGGCGCAGGGCCTTGCGGTAGCCCTCCGGCCCCGGCATACCAAAGTTACAGGCCAGATTTTCTTCCAGTGTGCTGCCCTTGCGGTGGCCGATGACCGTCACCGGCAATCCGTGAAAACGGGCGATGCCGCCCAGAATGGCAGGGTCTTCCTTGCACTGACGGTCGCCGCGCTGCTCAAAGAAGTCGGTGAACAGGGCAGAAACGGTCTCATCAATGTGGGGGCGCTCCGGGTGCCGGGCCAGAAACACCCGATCCTCGGCGGTCAGCGGGCCGCAGGTGCGCAGGATCTCGTCCTCTTCCACAGCCAGCTCTGCCAGCTCGGAGGCATGGGCCATAATGGCATCCATCTCGTTGCCGCTGCCTTTCAGCGCGGCGATCTGGGCATCCAGCGGAGCCAGCTGCTCTAAAATTTCCTTGATCATTCGTGTTTTCCTCCTGCATGGAGCTGCAAGACCTGGATCAGGGTATCCCGCAGCTGGCTGCGGGGCACCACCTGATCCACAAAGCCGTGCTCCATCTGGAACTCGCTGCGCTGGAATCCGGCAGGCAGCTTTTCGCCAATGGTCTGCTCAATGACCCGCGGACCTGCAAAGCCGATCAGTGCGCCAGGCTCTGCCAGCATGATGTCGCCAAGGCTTGCAAAGCTGGCCGTCACACCGCCGGTGGTGGGGTGGGTGAGCACACTGATGTACAACCCGCCCTTTGCCGAAAAGCGCTGGATGGCGGCACTGGTCTTTGCCATCTGCATCAGGCTGAAAATGCCCTCCTGCATCCGCGCGCCGCCGCTGGCCGAAAAAATAACCAGCGGCAGGTGCTTTGCGGCGGCGTATTCGATGGCGCGGGTGATCTTGTCGCCCACGGCAGTGCTCATGCTGCCCATGAAAAAGCGGCTGTCCAGCACGGCAGCCACGCAGGCCACCCCGCCGATGCGGCCGGTGGCCGTTACAGCGGCTTCGCGCAGGCCGGTCTTGTTCTGGGCGGCGGCAAGCTTTTCACGGTAGCCCGGAAAATGCAGCACATCCTGTGGAGCAAGGTCGGCATCCAGTTCCCGGAAGCTGCCGTGGTCCAGCACCAGACTGAGCCGGTAGTACCCGCCAATGGGCATGTGGTAGCCGCAGTTGGGGCAGACGTAAAGGCTTCTTGCCCACAGGGTGCGTGCGGCGCGGCGGCCGCACTGCTTGCACTCCACAAACTGCTGCTCGTGCCAGACGGCACCGGCATCCCGCTTGGCCTTCAACTGGAAGGTGCGCTCCCGCATTCGGCCGGGGAAAAGATCTCGGATATCGTTCATTGCTTTTTGCCTCAGATATGTGCGGTGATGTAGTTGTAGATATCGCCCACGGTCTTGAGCTTTGCCAGCTCTTCGTCCGGGATGGACACGCCGCAGGCATCTTCCAGAGCCATGTTCAGCTCCACGGCATCCAGACTGTCGGCCTCCAGATCCTCGGTCAGGCTGGCCTCCATGGTCACCTTGTCCTCGTCGCAGTTCAGGGTATCAACAACGATCTTCTTCATTTCTTCAAATGTCATGGTAGTAGTCTCCTTTGATTTGTTTTGAATATCTAAATTTTTTGAAGTTTCTTGCGAACACGACCATTATAGCCGAATCGTTGGATAAGTCAAGAATAATAGTTAAAATATTTTATCTTTTACAATTCTGACACAGTTTTCTTCCTTTTATATATTGTCCTCTTTTACGCCGGTGTGCAGTGTGGTATACTTGACCCAGCAGTCTGAGAACAGTGTTTCCCTGTGAGGGAAAGGAGCCTTCCGATGATTACGATTTCAGAGCGCAGAGAGCATGAATCTGCAAAAAGTTTTGTTCTGCGGGTATTGATCGATAATATTATCAATACCCGTCTGGAGCCGGGTGAAAAACTGAACGAGCCGGAATTGTGCGAACAGCTGGGGGTGAGCCGCACCCCCTTCCGGGAAGCAGAGCTGGAGCTGGCGCAGCGGCGGCTCATTGAGATCCGGCCCAAGATCGGCACCTATGTTTCTCTCATCGATGCAGAGCTGGTGGAAGAAGTGCGCCATCTGCGCGCTGTGCTGGAAGCAGAGATCGCCCGCATGGCGTGCGAAAAGCTGACCCCGGCGGATATCGACCAGCTGTGGGAGAACGTGGCGCTCTGGCGCATGTACATTGAGCGTGCACAGGAAGAAAAGATCTTTGAGCTGGACAAGGGGTTCCACCGGCTGCTTTATGTGCAGTGCGGCTGCCCGTACTGGTACGATCTGGTGGAAAATCTGGCTCCGCATTTTGACCGCACCACCATCCTCAGCTTCCGCTGCAGGCCCGCAAAAACGATCTACGAAGATCACGTCAGCCTGCTGAAAGCCATTGAACAGAAGGATGCGGCGGCAGCACACCGCATTGCCGGGCAGCATATGCAGCGCTACACGGAGAACCTTTCTGCGATCCGGGAAGCATTCCCACACTATTTCAAAGCCTGAAACAACCGTATCACGTTCAGAAATGCCGTATCTATGCCAAAAGATGCGGCATTTTTTTGTGCAGTTTTTTGCCGGAAACGGCTTGACAGAGATCATGAAATGTTATATATTTTAGTCAATGAAATATATAACATAAAAGCAGGATCTCCAAATCAGGAAGAAAGGTGGATACCATGAAAAAACAATACGATGTGGTCATCATCGGTGCAGGTGTCGTGGGCAGCGCCATTGCACGCGAACTCTCACGCTACAAATTGAGCATTGCAGTGCTGGAAAAAAATCTGGATGTCTGCAACGAGACCAGCGGCCGCAACTCCGCTGTGGTGCACGGCGGCTTTGCCAACCCCATTGGCAGCCTGAAAGCAAAATGCTGCGTGGAAGGCAACCGCATCATGGATCAGCTGGCCGAAGAGCTGAACTTCCCGTTCAAGCGTTGCGGCAAGGTGCTGGTGGGCAACACCCCCGAGGACATGGAGCAGCTGGAGCGCACCATGAAGCAGGGCGCTGTCAACGGCTGCACCGGCCTTGAGATGATCGATGAAGCAAAGCTGCACGAGCTGGTGCCAGCCGTGGTGGGCAAGTTTGCCATGTGGTCCAAAAACAGCGGCATCATGGACCCGTTCCTGTACACGGTGGCTCTGGCCGAGAACGCACACACCAACAGCGTGGACTTCTTCTTTGACCACAAGGTAGAGGCTATCACCCGGGAAAATGAGCGGTACTACCTGCATACTGCCCATGGCGATTTCTGCACCCGCTGGGTGATCAACGCCGCTGGTCTGGGCGCAAAGCAGATCTCCGACCTGCTGGGCCTGACCGGCTACCGTGTCATCGGCTCCCGCAGCAACTACATCATCCTGCACAAGCGCATGGGCAAGCTGCTGCCTATGCCGGTGTACCCGGTGCCCAGCAACACCTATATGGGCATCCACATCACCCCCACCGTGGACGGCAACGTGACTGTTGGCCCGGACGCGGAGAACACCGATGTGCTGGACGACTACAGCGTGCCGCAGGCCAACATGGACAGTCTGGCCGTGGAGGGCGCAAAGCTGTGGCCCCA
Source organism: Faecalibacterium sp. AF10-46 (assembly GCF_003604105.1). Taxonomy (NCBI): domain Bacteria; kingdom Bacillati; phylum Bacillota; class Clostridia; order Eubacteriales; family Oscillospiraceae; genus Faecalibacterium; species Faecalibacterium sp. AF10-46. The sequence goes on from NZ_QVGY01000001.1 coordinate 150,976, forward strand.
CATCTTTAAAAAGGATCAGATCCGCACCTTCGCCGGCATCCAGCCCAAGTGGGTGGATGAAAACGGTGCCATTCAGGACTGGAAGGTGGAGATCCGGGACGACGTGGCACCCAATGCCGTCAACCTCGTGGGCATTGAATCCCCGGGCCTGACCGGCAGCGTTCCGCTGGCCCGCTACGTCATCGGCCTGATGCAGGAGCGCGAAAAGTTTGAGGAAAACCCAGACTTTGACCCGCACCACAAGGGCATCGTCAAGTTTGCCGAGTGCACGCCGGAACAGCAGGCAGAGCTCATCGCGCAGGACCCCGATTATGGCGAGATGATCTGCAGCTGTGAGGAAGTGACCAAGGCCGAGATCCTGCAGGCCATCCATAACCCGCTGGGCGTTTCCACCATGACCGGCATCAAGTACCGCACCCGCGCCATGATGGGCGGCTGTCAGGGCGGCTTCTGCCAGATGAAGATCGAACACTTCATTGAGCAGGAGCTGGGCACCGAGCCGGAGAATGTGCGTTACAGCCGTCAGGGGTCATGGGTACTCACCGGCAATATGCGGAAGGAGGAGAACTGAGCGATGGAACAGAAAGATGTTGTGATTATCGGCGGCGGCCCTGCAGGTCTTGCCGCAGCGGTGGAGCTGCACAAGCAGGGCATCCGCAACATGATCATTCTGGAGCGCGAGGCGATGCTGGGCGGCATCCTGCGCCAGTGCATCCATGACGGCTTCGGTCTGGGCCGCTTCGGCGAGAGCCTGTCCGGCCCGGAATATGCACAGGCGTTCATTGATGAAGTGAACAAGCGTGAGATCCCTTACGAGACCAGCGCCACGGTGCTGAGCCTGACGGCAGATCGTGTCGTCACCGCCTCCACCCGCAGCGGCCTGCGCCAGTATCAGGCAAAGGCTGTGGTGCTCGCCATGGGCTGCAAGGAGCGCAGCCGCGGCGCACTGGGCATTCCCGGCGAGCGTCCGGCGGGAGTGTTCACCGCAGGCACCGCGCAGGCTTACATGAACCTCTACAACCGGATGCCCGGCAAGGAGGTCATCATCCTCGGTTCCGGCGATATCGGCATGATCATGGCCCGCCGCATGACGCTGGAAGGTGCTCATGTGCAGGCAGTGTTCGAGCTGATGCCCTACCCCTCCGGCCTGCCGCGCAACATCGTGCAGTGTCTGGATGACTACAATATCCCGCTCTATCTCAGCCACACCGTCACCGAGATCCATGGCCGCAATCGTCTGACCGGCGTGACCATCTCCGAGGTGGACGCGAACCGTCGGCCCATCCCCGGCACCGAGAAGGAGTACAAGTGCGATACGCTGATCCTCTCCGTCGGCCTGATCCCGGAGAACAAGCTGCTGGAGGATGCCGGCATCGCCATTGATCCTCACACCAACGGTGCCTTCGTGGACGAGAACCTGCAGACCAACGTGCCCGGCGTGTTCTCTGCCGGCAATGTGCTGCATGTGCATGATCTGGTGGACTTTGTTTCCATGGAGTCCGAGGCACTGGCACGCCACGCTGCCGCCTACGTTGAGGGCAAGGGCATCGACCCCTGCACGCTGGACGTGAAGTGCGGCGAGGGCGTGGGCCACACCATTCCGCAGAAGGTCAGCGGCAAGAACGACTTCAGCCTGTCGCTGCGCGTGCGGAACCACTACCGTGACTGCCGCATCGTGGTGCGCCAGAACGGTGTGGAAGTTGCTGCCAAGAAGATGAAGAAAGCCATTCCTGCGGAGATGATCCAGTTCAAGGTCTCTGCTGCCAAGCTGCAGGAAACGGGCGCACTGGAGGTGTCGGTGGAATGAAAAAGCAATTTACCTGTATCGTCTGCCCCAACGGCTGCGAGATCGAAGCCGAAGTTGAAAATGGTCAGGTGATCTCGGTCACCGGTCACACCTGCCCCCGCGGCGAACAGTATGTCCGTCAGGAGCTGACTGCGCCCCGCCGCACCATCGCCAGCTCAGTGCTGGTTAAGGGCGGCGAGCTGCCCGTTACCAGCGTCCGCCTGACCAAGGCCGTCCCCAAGGATATGATCTTCCCGGTGATGGACGAGATCCGCAAGGTGGTGCTGACCGCCCCCGTCAAGGCAGGCACCATCGTGCTGCACAACGTCTGCGGGCTGGACAGTGACGTGATGGTCACCAAGAATGTGGATGCCTGCTGACCGGCTGAAATTAGGAGAGATAAAAAACAGAAGGAGAAGTTCTGCAAAAAAACGGACCGAAGGAGCCTTTATGCACATGATAAAACTTGGAGTGTGCTCAAGGTCAAGAGGAAGATGATTTCTTTCCCGGCAGGACTGTGCTATACTGGAAAAAAGATCTCCGGGTGCAGCGCAAAAGCTGCTGCAGGGAAGCTGAAACTTACAGAAATGAGGAACACACACGGCAATGGCACAGCACGAACGCGGCACGGCATATTATCATCTTCCGGGACTGTTTGAATTTTATGAACTGTACCGTGTGTTTCTGCCGCTGTTCCGTGAACACAGGGAATATTTTTACGACTGGTGCGAGATCGGTTCGGTCTACGGTGCACCGGCCGACTGCATCTGGGGCGGGGGCCGCGCTGGCTTTGGCGATGCACAGCCGCATCGGGTGCTTGCACTGATGCAGGAATATGGCATATCGGCCCGGCTCACCTTCAGCAATTCGCTGCTCCGGGAAGAGCACCTTGCAGACTGGAAATGCAATGCCCTCTGTGCGCTGTTTGAAAAAGAAAACCGTGTGCAGAATGGTGTCATCGTCCATTCGGACCTGCTGCTGGACTACCTGAAAAGGCAGTATCCGGGCCTTTATTTCGTGTCCTCCACAACAAAAGTCCTTACAGATTTTCAGCAGCTCCGCAGAGAGACGGAACGGGAAGAGTTCCGCTATGTTGTGCCGGATTTCCGCCTGAACAAGTCGTTTGCAGAGCTGGATACCCTGTCGCAGGACCAGAAGGACAAGGTGGAATTTCTGTGCAACGAATGCTGCTGGTACGGCTGCCGGGACAGAAAGCACTGCTACGAGAATGTCAGCCGCAAAAATCTGGGCGAGGACTGCCCGGACCACCGCTGCACAGCGCCGGGCGCACAGCAGGGCTATCGTTTTTCAAAGGCAATGGAAAACCCCGGCTTCATCGGGGCCGGGGATATCCGCAAAATTTATCTGCCCGGCGGCTTTTCCAACTTCAAGATCGAGGGGCGGGGACTGGGCAGCGCGTTGATACTGGAATTTCTGCTTTACTACATGACAAAGCCTGAGTATCAGCTGCGCGTCCGGGAAGAAATTTATTTGGACAACATGCTGGATCTGTTCTGATGGCCCTGAGCCGCGTTCATATTTGCTTCCGTGATGCATCTTGCCGTCTTCGGGCGGCTTTTGTTTTACCCTGTTTCAGGAAGCAATAAAAATAGGTATGGAGATAAATCAGACTTCTGTATCTCGCATTCCAGCGGTATTTTGAAACAGTTTATCAAGGAAGTGCGTGTCGGACGCGACTATAATATCGAGATCGTTCTCAATGTGCCGCTGGACGAGTTCGAGGAGTTTAAGCGTCACGCAGCATCGGCTGGACGGGGCAAAAAACAGAAAAATAAGTCGCAAAATCCTCAAAAAGTTGGGCGTTGTACATCAAATGCCGGAATCGCCGTTTTAGACAAAACAGCAGGTGAAACTATAAGCATTGTGCCTAAAAATGCTGCACACGTAATTTTGCGCTGTCAAGACGAATGATGCACGATTTTGCAAAGATTGGCAAAAAGAAACGCCGCATCGTACAAAACGATGCGGCAAATTGGTGGACCTAGAGGGATTCGAACCCTTGACCTCTCGGATGCGAACCGAACGCTCTCCCAGCTGAGCTATAGGCCCATATTTAGGGGCGTGACTCGGTTGGGCGACCAACCGACATACTCCCCATTTGAATGCCCACAACTCTGTGGGGCACAAAAGCGATACGCTTGCACTCCCAGCTGAGCTA